>JAGPCH010000149.1 GCA_018058125.1 Ignavibacteria bacterium
TTCTTTTTGGACATTATATGAAAATTTCAATTCGATTTTGTCAGTAATAAGTATTTATAAGAACAATACCTAATACCTAATACCTAATACCTAATACCTAATACCTAATACCTATTACTTATTTAGGCTGTTCATTATTCATTTTCTGCTTGATCGACTCCATCTTTTGTCTGATGCTCACATCATTAACACCTGCAGCAGCAAGTCTGTTTAACAGATCCAGTGCTTTCTGATATTCACCTTTAGCTTCATAAACATCCAGTAAAACCCTGTAAGGATTATAGTAAGATTGGAAATTGTTAGGATTATTTTCCAGATCTTCTATGGCTTTTATTTCAACATTATTTATCATTTCATTGAATTTCTGTTTGTTGCCAAGTCTGTCATAAAGCATTGCTATATCATATTCAATCCTGTAATCCATAGGGACAGTAGTTGAAGGAATTACTTCCTGAAGTCTGTTAAGTACAGCTTCGGCTTCACTATGTTTGGTGGAATCAAGTGAATAATAATAAGCCAGTCTGAAAAATATAGTTCTGTATGTCTGTGTCATTCTTACCTGATCTTCATTATAGAAAAGATTCGGACTGTTAAGACCGGTAAATCTGAATCCATACTTCGGAGTCTTTGAAGGCTCTGCAGGAGAATCAAAAATACATTCTTTCATGACTTGTTCATTTACATCAAAACTGCTGGTTGCGCTTACAGTTTTAAAAGGAACCAGTCTTTGAGCCATACCTTCCATTACAATATAGTCAGCGAGTCCGACATAATTTTCTTCCGTTACGGTAATGGAGAAATATATTGGTCTGACCCATTTATTAGCTTTAATGATATCAATAAGAAGAAGATCATTTGCTTTTAATGCTGTGATAACCTGAGAACCTGATTGCTGACGAATAGTAGGAGCAATATTTGTAACGATCTTTGTCGGAAGATCAGGTTGATTTCTCATAGAATCCGGATAAGCAGATAAGGGAACATCGTATGTAACAGGTTTCTTTTCATCCCACTGCACAGGAGAAAGTTTTTTTAACTGAGCATCTGTAAAAGACATAGGAACAGTCAAAGCACCGTATGGTCTTTCATTTTTCAGCTGAAGGTTATACCAGTCAGTCTGTGCAAGTGACAGATTTACAACCCTTACGTCTGTTCTGATTCCGTAAACAGCCTGCAGACACCATAATGGAAAGGTATCATTGTCACCGTTTGTAATAAGTATTCCGTCTTTTTCACAACTCTGCAGAATATTATATGCATAATCATAAGGGAGATAATTTCCGGCTCTGTTTTGATAATAATAATTTACCCGGAGCATATTAGCAGGAACGGCTGCGAAAGAAAGCAAAAGCACTACAGAACATACTGCGACAAGAGATGATTTATTTTTTAATTTTTCTGATATCAGCTCTATGATACCGGCTACTCCAACTCCAATCCAGAGGGAGAAAGCCATAAATGCCCCGACATAGAAATAATCCCTTTCCCTCGGCTGAGGCTCCTGCTGGTTCTGATAAAGCGTTGTGACAATTCCCATCATCAGGAACATCATCAGGAATACAAACCCCAGTTTCCAGTCCCGCCGGAACTGGAAGAACAATCCGAACATACCTATGAGAAACGGTATTCCGAAAAACTTTTGAAAATCGACCCCATCATTTTGATTATGCCCTGCTCTTCCGATATAATTCCAGAACCAGTAACGGTTAAACATATGATTGATCTGATATTCCCATAAAAACTCCATATCACTGGAATAATTCTGATAAATTCCCTGATGCTGTGGTTCCTGTGAATATCTTCTGGGCATTATAAGCGGTTGCTGTCCATACTGCTCCCTGTTCAGATAAGATAAAAGAGATTCAAGATCTGCCGGAGTATTTTCATTTAAAGGAAGATTAGTAACATTTGCTCTTTCGAGAATTGATATATAAGTAGAATATCCTAGAATGATTAAAAATAAGGACAAGGTAAGCAAACTCAAAATAGGACTCATTTTTTGTTTTGCATAATAAATTCCAAATATAAGTACACCAAGGAAAAGAATACCAACTATAATTCCACCTGACATCATTGCCGGAAACTTTTTAACTATTCCGGGATAAACTATTAAAAATGCTATTGCTGATAATCCTAAAGCAATCAGTAATGTCTTTGGTGAATATTCATATCTTTTAAAATAAAAGAATAACCCTGCAAGAAATATACACTGAGCAACAATCAAATGAATTCCAATTGATAGACCGACAATATACGCTACAAGAAGAAGGTATTTATCACTACCCGGCTCATCAGCTCTTTCCCACCATACCATCAATACCCACATGCATAGTCCTATGAGGAAAGTACCCATTCCGTAAACTTCCGCTTCAAGAGCGTTAAACCAGAATGTTTCACTGAATGCGTAAGACAAAGCTCCGATCGCCGCAGATCCGCATATAAGTAAGACATCAAATGTTGTTTTTGGAATGCCTCTCCAGTTTTGGATTACCTTTGTAATTATCAGATAAAGTAAGAGAACACACAACGAACTGGTAATCACTGAAAGATAATTAACTCGCAGGCCTATATCAGAAGCAGTAGGAAGCATTGTAAATATCTTACCCATAAGCGTAAAGAATGGCGCTCCCGGAGGATGTGGCACAGATAATGTATAAGCACAGGCAATAAATTCACCGCAATCCCATAAAGAAAATGTCGGCTGCACTGTCATTACATAAATGATCGTGGTAAACATGAATACTACAAAAGCAAATATCCTGTTGGTTAATTTAAAATCCATTTAATTGATTAATTTATAAATATTATGAATTCGGCATATTATTTAAATCCGTGTATAACGGAATTATTTTTTTTCTTTCTTCTCTCTGTGCAATAATATCTCGTCAATAAGTCCATACTTTTTAGCTTCCTCAGGATTCATTATATTGTCTCTTTCTGCATCGTTCATTACTTTCTCGATAGGCTGACCGGAATGCTCAGCAGTGATCTTAAATAATGTCTCTCTGGTTTTTTCCATATCTCTTGCGTGAATAAGAATATCAGTAGTCTGTCCTCCAAGTCCGCTTGCCCAAGGCTGATGCATTAATATCTTGGAATGAGGTAAAGCGATTCTTTTTCCTTTTGCACCGCCTGTTAAAAGTAACTGACCCATTGAAGCCGCCATACCTACACACATTGTTGATATATCAGGTCTGATATATTGCATCGTATCATATATTCCCAGACCTGCAGTTACACTTCCACCGGGTGAATTTATATAGATCATTATATCTTTATCCGGATCTTCTGATTCCAGAAATAATAACTGTGCAATTATAAGAGAAGCCATTTCATCATATACAGCACTTCCAAGAAAAATTATTCTTTCCTTTAAAAGTCTTGAAAATATATCGTAAGCTCTTTCTCCTCTGGAGGTTTGTTCTACAACCATCGGGACAAGCTGACTGTTGATCTGATTCATTCCGTGATGAAGCAGATCTTCATTGTTTTTTATAATATTTGAATAGTTCATTATTTTATAATTTTTAAATTTTACTGAATTTTTAAATACTTCTAACTTTTACAAAAAGTTAATCTTCCTTTTTTACTATCTCTTCTACCTCTTCGATCTTAGCATTTTTCAATATAAGATCCAGTACTTTATCATTTAAGATCTTCATTTTCACATCTTCATTTTCTTTATATGCTTCGATCAGTTTATCAGCCGGTATATTGTATCTTCCGGCATTTTCCTCAGCTATTTTAAGATAATCAGCTTCTTCGGCAGATATTTTGTTATCTTCGATCATTTTCTCTCTTATCAGATACCATTTAGCTTGAAGTATTGCATCGACTCTTTTTTCTTTTTTGAAATCCTCTACACTGAAATCTTTCGGGAGCTGCTGCTTCGGAAACTGACGTTTATAATCATCAATCATACCGTTTTGTATAACGTCTATATATCTCTCCGGAGCAGGAATATCATTTGATTTGATCATTTCATTGATCGTGTCATTATCAAGCTTCCTGTCTGCAATATCATTATAGATCTTCTGAATTTCATTTTTTATTTCAGCTCTGAAATCTTCCTCAGATTTTATATCTTCCTTAGTAGTCACTTTTTTAAAAAACTCCTCATTCATTTCAGGCAATACCACTTTTTCAACTTTTGTACAAGTCACCTGAACTTTTTTATCTCCGCCTTCTGCATTCTTCGAATCAATTACTCTGACTTCACCTTCTTTAATTCCTTTGAAACCCTCTTTGAATTCAGGAAAGATCTTATCATTTCCAAGATAGATTCTGAGATCTTTCTGAGTCTGACCAATTATTACGTTACCTTCATCATCCAGATTCTGAAGATCAACTGTAATGATATAATTGTCATCCAATGCTGCTCCGTCAATTTCATTTGTAGCATTTCTTAATCTATGGTACTGTATCTCATCTTCTACCCTCGAATCATCTATTACATATCTCGTTTTCTTTAACTCCAGTCCTTTGAAACTATCAATTTTAATATCAGGCATCACTTCAAATTCCACCTTGAAAGTAAACTTTTCTTTTGGTTTATAATCCATATCAGTTATTGCAGCCTTACTCATCAGGTCTAGTTTATTTTCAATGATGTATTTAACAAAAATGTCATTGGCTATATCTTCGAGCGAAGAATATTCAATTCCTTCACCATAAAGCTTTTTGATCATATTTAATGGCGCTTTTCCTTTACGGAATCCTGGAATGTTGGATTTTTTTCTGTATTTTTCTATTGCTTTGTCAAAATGCGGTACTAATTCTTCGTAGGAAAGTTCTGCGGTGAGTTCTTTCTTTGAGTTTTCAAGATCGATTAACTTTAAATCCAAATTTATTTTATATATTTAATTACAAACGTCAAAATTACTTAAATAGCTTAGAAGTAACAAGGAATTTAATAGTATTTTTAACAAAATAGTTTCAGTCACATCAATCGTTTAACAACTTAAAAATTACTAATGTATAAATTATTATTCAAAAATATTCCTTTTTCATATATTATATCTTATATCACTGCATTTTTTAATTGCCTGTATGATTTTTTTTTAAAATTATTTAAATTAACATTGATTAAAAATTTCAGGTCAATTATATTTGTAATTCTTTGGACAGTAGCTCAATGGTGGAGCATTCGGCTGTTAACCGAAGGGTTG
>JAGPCH010000150.1 GCA_018058125.1 Ignavibacteria bacterium
GTCCTCATATTATTCCGTACATGAGAAGGAATATTATGGAGATGTTTTTAAGAAGATCGAATCTGAAAATTTACGGGGAGGCAAGAGATCCTTTTGCAATCCGAGAAATCATTTCCTGATACTTGCAGCCGGGATGATAATGTTCGGATATTATTTGTTCCCCATTGAAATTGAAACTGATGATTCTGTATATGAAAAAGGATACTGCAGTCTGGATTTAACGGTCATCAGTAATTCTTATTTTGACAAAGCTTTAATGAAATTTAACAAAGGAAGATATACCAGAGCCAAAGAATATCTGTTAAAAGTCGAAAGTGATGATGAAAATTATGATAAAGCGAAATTGATGTTGAATATAATTGAAGAGAAAATTGATACTGAAGGGCTTACAGATACTGATGTTGACCAATATCCTGTTTTCTGATTAATTAACGATCCTTTCTTTCAGCGCTTTGGCAACGGCTTCAGACTTAGAGTGAACGTGAAGTTTATAATAAATATTTTTAATGTGATGCCTCACAGTTCCGACGGAGATGAAAAGTTTGTAAGCTATTTCTTTATAAGAATTTCCATTGCATAAAAGATTAAGCACATCGAACTCTCTTGGCGTAAGTTCGGATTCTGTTTTTTTCTGAAATGAGGAAACTACAAGTTTGGCGATCTTATATGACATCGGTGCGCCGCCTTCATAAATTTCTTTAATTGAATCTAATATCTTTTCCTCGCTTGCGCTCTTATCAAGATAACCGCATGCGCCTGCTGTCAATGCCTGAAATACAAGAGACAAGTCTTCGTGAACAGTCAGCATGATAATATCCGTTTTCGGATAAAGCTCTCTGATTTTTTTTACACCTTCTATACCTGACATTCCGGGAAGCTCGATATCCATCAGCATAACAGAAGGTCTGTTAAGCTTAATATCCTTCAAAGCGCTTTCGCAGTCATTGTAAGCTCCGATGCATTCGAATCCGTCTGCCTCGTTGAGCATATCCGTGAGAGCTTCGCGGATGAGTCTGTCGTCTTCTACTATTGATACTTTTATGTTTTTAATCATGTTTTCTTTGCCTCAAAGACTCAAAGACTCTAAGGCTTAAAGATTTAATAATTAATTTATTAATTTTAGCTCGTTCCCAAACTCTCAGACTGTCCGAAAACAATACCACCTTTCCTGCCTCAAAGACTCGAAGACCCAAAGAAGAACATCTTAGAGGTTTTATCTTGGAGTCTTCGAGACTTTGAGGCAAACCGAACGTTTTCGGACAGTCTGTCTGTTTGGGAACAAGCTAACACCCTTTCCCCTAAACCTCTCCCGAAAAAAATGGGAGAGTGGAATCATTTGATAATAAAACTTTATTTTATTTTTTTTGAATCTTAGAATCTTTGAATCTTAGAATCTTAGAATCTTAGAGTCTTAGAGTCTTAGAGTCTTTGAGCCTTCGAGGCAGAGGAAAATTTTAAATTCAAACCACTCCCGAACTAATCTTCTCCAGTTTAATATTCAGCTTTATTGTCGTGCCTTTATGATCAACTGATGAAATATCAATCCCGGCTTCTATTTGTTTTGACCGGCTGTAAATGTTTCTGAGTCCGTAGCCTTTTGTACAGCTTGCCGGATCAAATCCGATCCCATCATCTTTCAGAGTTACTTCAAGTTCGTTACTATTATTATCATAATGAAAAGAAAGTTTTACATTCGAGCATCTTGAATACTTAAGAATATTATTCATTCCCTCTTTGAATATATAGATCAGATGTCTCTTTGAATTCATATGCAGATTCACATTTCTGTATTCATCCGAAAAACCTTGCGTCGTAAAATTTATTCCGGTATTCTCAAAGAGTTCATTGCCGAAATCTTTTAACCTTACAGTAAAGTCATACAAAGTATCTTCTTTCGGATTCATTGCCCATATAAGATCTTTAGCTCCGCTCTGAAGAGAGTTGGTTGTATCAACAATACTGTTAAGATCTTCCGTGAGTCCGTTGGCAGTCGGTCTGAGTTTTTTATTGATGCGTCTGCTGTATAATGAGATCCGTGTGAGTTTATGTCCGAGTTCGTCGTGATAATCTCTCGACGCCTGTTCGCGCATAAGCTCTCTTTCATTTTCCCTGATCTTTTCGAGTTCGAGTGAGCGCTTTACTTTTGCCCGCACTCTGAGATTGTGAATGAAAAAAACAGTTCCAATTAATATAGAAATTATCAAAACATAAAACCACCAAGTCTTCCAGAACGGCGGATTCACAGTCAGTTTTAAGGATGATACTTTTTCACTCCATACACCGTCAGAGTTAGTTGATCTTACTTTGAATAAATATTCACCCGGATCAAGATTTGTATAAACTGCTTTATTTTCATTACCGGAATAGTTCCAGTCTGTATCAAATCCATCCAGCATATATGCGTAACTGATCTTTGCCGGATTGGTGTAATCCTGTGAAGAAAATCCAATGTTGAATACATTCTCATTGTAGTTTAATTCAATATCATTACCGGCAGAAATATCAGTTTCTTTTTTTGAATTACCTTTGAAATTAATGAGCTCGGTAAACATGACCGGTAGATCAGTGATACTTTCTTTGATCTCATTTGGTTTGAATGCCGCAACACCTTTCGTACTTCCGAAAAGAATCTCGTCACCGGAAGTTTTAAAATACGAACCCGTTATAAACATATTGCCGGGCAACCCGTCCTGCAGATCATAGTTTTTAAAAGACTTATTCTTTACTGATAATTTCGAAATACCTTTCATTGTGCTTACCCATAAGTATCCGTCATTTCCTTCTTCTATTCCCGCAATGACATCATTCGGTAATCCGTCTTTTTCAGTAAGACTAAAGAAAGTTTCAGTTTTCCTGTCAAAGGTATTCAGACCTCCGCCCGTGCCGATCCAGAAATTATTATTCGAATCTTCACAGAATGAGTAAACATAATTGTTACTGATAGTCCGCGCATCTCCGGGGTTCTTTTGGTAATGCTTGAATTTTCCTGTCTTGCGGTCTAGCTTGTTCAGTCCGAAATATGTTCCAACCCAGAGTTCATTATATTTATCTTCATAGATCGAAAGTATGGTATTCTCACTGAGGCTGTTTGTATCGCCTCTTATATACTGATATTTTATAAAACTTCCATCCGCTTCTAAAAATTTATTCAGCCCGGCATCCGTACCAGCCCAGATGACTCCGGCTTTGTCACAAAACACATTCAACACATTATTACTGCTGATCGAATTTTCATTGCCTTCGGTCTTATTGTAATTCGTAAAAGTTCTGAGATCGGGATTTAGCTTATTAAGTCCGTTATCTGACGCGATCCATATATTACCTTTGGTATCTTCCGTCACCGAACTTATTCTGTCACTGCTGATAGAATTCTTATCACTGTTTTTGTTAAAAGTAATAAAATTCTTTCCGCCGTCTTCTGACATTAATAAACCGTTCATCTTTGTTCCGATCCAAAGCCTTCCTGACTTATCTTCAAAGACACATTCCGCCTCCATACCTTTTACAAGAACATCAAACTTTTCCGTGTTGTATTGAATTTTATAAAGTGTTTCCGGATATGAATTTGCCCAGATGACTCCTGACCGGTCTTTGACTATTGCCATCACAGGTTTATCAATTACAGGTTCGGCAGAACTGATCTCAACTTTCTCAAATCTGTTTTCTGTTTTGTAAAATTTAAATAAACCTCCGGAAGTACCCGTAAGTAAAACGCCGGGCGAATCTTCTATGATTGAAAGTACTATATTTTTTCCGGCACTGTCTTTTTCGAATTTAAAAGAAATAAATTCTCCCGAGTTTTTATCTGCTTTACAAATTCCCATCCCGGAAGTTCCGATCCATGTTTCACCATCAGCATCCGTCAAAATTGCAGAGACATTATTGTGTCCTGACATATCGGGCAGATTTTTTCCGGAGACAGTGTCAATTATGAATTGAGTAAAAGTATTGGTTCTCTTATCATATTTGTTCAACCCAAAGCCCATAAGACCAATCCAAATATTGCCTTCTTTGTCTAATGATAATGAACGGGCAAAGTTACCGCTGATACTATTTTTTACCGAATCTTTTTTATATGAAGTGAATTTTCCATTCTCATATTTATTCAATCCTCCGCCCTGAGTTGCAAACCACATAATTCCATCCTTATCCTGAGTAATGTCCCAGACTGTATTACTTCCGATGGAATTTTCGTCATCCTTTATATTAAGATATCTTGTAAAATTCCCCAAGCTTCTGTCATATTTATTCAATCCGCCAAAATACGTTCCGCACCAGATGTTTCCGTCTTTGTCCTCATATATGGAAATAATATCATCATTGGAAAGTGAATTGGAGTCCAGCGGATCATATCTGAAAGTCCTGTATTCCTTTCCGTCATATCTTACCAGTCCGAACATTGTTCCGAACCATATAAAACCCTTGCTGTCCTGATACATGCAATAAACCAAATCGCCCGATACGCCGTTATCTTCAGAGACCTTTTCAATTTTTAAAATTGTATTCTGAGAAACTGAGCTTTTTAAGAATACAGACTGAAGGATCAGAGTGAGTAATATAATATAGAGTAACTTTTGCATAAAGGAATTTATGCATAATAAAAAAGTATTTCAATCTCATATATATGAGATACGAGTGTGTGGAGTGTATAGAGTGTGTGGAGTGTATAGAGTGTTGAGTGTATAGAGTGTTAATACCCCCGTCGGAGTCTCCACAGCTTTATCGTGGGACTCCGACGATGTCAATAATACTTCACCTCAAAATTATCATAAAGTAATAATATAGACTTTCCTCCGGTAGTCCGCTGAGTCCCCGCTTAAAATTTATTTTTAATCCAAAATTGAATTAAGCGGGAGACTCAGCTGGGACGGAAATAAGTATTAAGTATTAGGTATTGAGTATTGAGTATTGAGAATTTTTACTCCCGTCAGAGTTTCTCCGGCGGAGTCCCGGAAGAGTCGTGGAAGAGCGACGGAGACTCCCCGGGGAAAAAATGACTTAATACCCCCGTCGGAGTCTCCACAGCTTTATCGTGGGACTCCGACGATGTCAATGATACTTCAACTCAAAATTATCATAAAGTAATAATATAGACTTTCCTCCGGTAGTCCGCTGAGTCCCCGCTTAAAATTTATTTTTAATCCAAAATTGAATTAAGCGGGAGACT
>JAGPCH010000151.1 GCA_018058125.1 Ignavibacteria bacterium
CGTTTTCCGTTGATATCATATTCAGTACAGATCGATAATTTTTTCATACCCGATAGACTGTCAAGTTTTGTCATTGCGATCTCATCGACTCCCTGAACCATTGCGCCGTATCTAGTCGCAACTGCATCAAAATGTCCAATACGTCTCGGTCTGCCTGTTGATGCTCCGTATTCGAATGCGATCTCTCTAAGTTTACCTGCTTCTTCATCCGGCATTTCCGTTACAAACGGTCCGGCTCCTACACAACTCGAAAACGATTTCATAACACCAATTACTTTATCTATTCTTTTATTGAATAATCCACCACCGACCGGCGCAAATGAAGCAAGTGTGCATGAAGAGGTTGAGTATGGATAAATTCCATAATAGATATCTCTCAGCGAACCTAGCTGAGCTTCGAAAAGGACTTTCTTTCCTTTGGCTGCTGCATCCTCAAGTAAATATGTAGTATCACAAATATACTTCTTAATTTTATCTCCGAATTTTTCCAGCCATTGAATTGTATCTTCCGCACTTATAGTCTCTTCGCTTTTGTAAATATTTTTAAACAGTAAATTTTTCCATTCAATATGCTCGGTGATCTTTTTCTTTAACTGCTCCGGATATAACAATTCGCCCAGCTGAATGCTCTTCTTCATATATCTCTCGCCGTAGGCATAAGCAATCCCGCGCTTTGTCGAACCGAAGGCAGCGCCGCCGAGACGGGTTTCTTCAAGAACATCTTCTAGTCTGTGGAAAGGGAAAGTGATCGTAGCTCTGTCAGAAACTCTTATGTTGTCAACACTGATACCAGCTTTTTCCAATTCTTCAAGTTCTTCCGAAAGCGCTTCAATATCAATTACCATTCCCGGTCCGAGAATATTGATAACATTTTTATTAAATATTCCCGAAGGGATAAGATGAAGTTTGTAAGTACCAAACTCATTTACAACCGTATGACCTGCATTGTTACCGCCCTGAAATCTTGCAACTATGTCTACATCTTTGGCGAGATAGTCGACCATTCTTCCTTTACCTTCGTCTCCCCACTGAAGACCAACTAACACGGTAATATTGTTATCCATATTTTTATTGTTTAAATTTTATTGACCTGACATAAAAAAATCTTCAAACAGGATAAACTGATTTGAAGATTTTTTATATTAAAAATGAACTTTTATAAATCTTTTATTGCAATCCGAATACACTATCTAGTTTTGTCAGTTTGAAAATCCCCAGTATCTTTTCATTCATATTCCTGATCTCAAGTTTACCGCCATTATCTTTTATTTTTTTAAAACTGCTGATCAAAATTCCGAGACCTGAACTATTAATGCTTTCAAGTCCTGTCATATCAAATACAAATGTACTTATACCGTCAGTCATTTCTTTATCAACAAGATCTTTTACAGTGTCATGCTGATCATGACCTAGCAGATTATTATTTATTCCAATAATTGCTGAACGCTCAACACCTTCGCCGGTATGTTTTATGCTGATATCAGGCATTTACTTTTTTAACTTTAGATGAATTGATTTTTGCTCTTGGATTAACACTTTTTGTGCTGCCTAATGTTTGACCTGATCTTAATTTCCAATCTACAACTAATGCACTCGCTATGAATATTGATGAATAAGTACCGGTTATAACACCTATTGCAAATGTAAATGCAAAACTTCTGTTAACCTCACCACCAAATAAAAACAATACAAATACTGTCAGAAATACAGTACCACTTGTAATAATAGTTCTGCTCAAAGTTGCATTTATACTTTTATTCATCACTTCAATAATGTTTTCATTCTTGTAGATCTTCATATTCTCTCTTATCCTGTCGAATACAATAACCGTATCATTTGATGAAAATCCAACAAGAGTCAGAAAAGCAGCAAGCATAGACTGATTAAATTCTAGTCTGAGTCCCGGGAAAATAAAATTGGCAATTGAAATAAAAGAAATTGTAATCAATACATCGTGAAATAGCGCTATTACAGCGCCCATTGCAAACATAAACTGAAATCTGAAAGACATATAGATAAGAATAGCGATCAGTGAAAATAAAATTGCAAACAAAGCATTTCTTCTCAACTCAGCTCCGATCTTTGGACCAACTTTATCTGATCTAAGCACTTCAAAAGAATTACCGGGTATGTTCTTTTTGATACCTTCCTGAATCTTATCTGAAACAAGAGTACCTTCTTCCTGCATTGGTGTCCGTAGCAACACATCTTTTTCGGTTCCCATTGTTTTGATCTCCATTCCTGAAAATCCTTCTTCATCCATTGCAGTTCTAAGATCTCCAATATTAACATCATTTTCAAACTGCAACTGTAGTTCGGTACCACCGCTGAAATCAATTCCAAGCGGGATACTCTTTGTAGTAAATAATATTATGAATCCAAGAATTATGATTATAGCGGATACTGTATAGAACTTTTTTCTTTTCCCAAGAAAATCATAATTTGTATTTTCGAAAAGTCTCATTCTTTATATATAAAATTTTTATTTCTTTTATGAATTAAAATTAACCGAAACTAACTTTCTTGCCTTTTTCGATCATTATGTCAAAAATATAATGTGTGATCACGATAGCTGTAAACAGGTTAGCGATCAATCCGAAGATCAGTGTTAATGCAAAACCCTGAATCGGTCCGCTTCCAAACTGATACAAAATCACACCCGTTATCAAACTCGTTAAGTGAGAATCAATAATAGCCGAGAAAGCCCGTTTATATCCGAGATCAACTGCAGTTCTCATCGGTTTACCAGTGCTTAATTCTTCCCGGATCCTTTCAAATATCAGTACGTTTGTATCAACTGACATACCTATTGACAATACAAGACCTGCTATACCGGGCAATGTAAGTGTAGCTTTAAGAGATGCCATGATTCCTAAAATCAACAGGAAGTTAATAAGCAAAGCGACATCTGCGATTGATCCGCCGAATTTATAATAAAATATCATAAATAGTGCTACCAGTAATAAAGCAGCTAAGGAAGAATAAATACCGGAACGAATGGAATCTTCTCCGAGAGATGGTCCTATAGAACGTTCTTCAATGATCTTTACCGGCGCAGGTAATGCTCCCGCTTTTAAAACTATCTCAAGTAGTTTAGCTTCCTGTACATCTGCCATTCCTTCGATCTGAGAATTTCCGCCTGTGATCTTGTTTCTTACATTTGGTGCTGAATAAACTACATTATCAAGAACAATTGCAATTCTCTTATTAATGTTTGCTCCTGTAATTCTCGCCCAGTCGGATGCTCCTTCGGAATTCATTTCCATGGAAACCATTGGAGTATTACTTGTGGGATCAATATTTGATCTGGCATCAGTAATAACTTTCCCTGTTAGCTCAGCTTCTTTTTTTACTGCATACAAGACATGGATCTTTTCGCCGCTGGCGTCAAATGTCCTGTTTGACCATGCAAACTGAATATCAGAAGGTAATATAGCCTTTACAGCATCACTCTTTAATAATCTGTCAATTTTTTCTTTATCACTGTCTTTAACATACCCATCTGCTGTACCGCTTTCCTGATTTAGAGAAACCAATGTAAAGAAAGGATACTTTGCCTTGAATTCCTCTTCAGATAATTGAGTACTGTCAGGTGCTGTTTCTTCAGTAATAGAATCTGAATCAGCTATATTGGAATCAGTGGATTCTGAAACACTTGTGTCAGTTTTGTCAGATTTTTTGGTTGTATCTTTGCTTTTATTTTTATCCTTAAGAGAATCTTTCGCCTCTGTAATGCTTGTCTTATCTTTTATTTTATCTTTTAAGGAATCTTTAATACTGGCTGCTTCATTCTTTAAAGAATCTTTCACAGTTTCAGTTAAAGATTTGTCTTCAGGTGCCTTCTCATTATCTGATTTTAGCGAATCTGATTCTGAAGAAACTGTAGTATCACCTACCATTACCTTATTGATATCTTCAAAAACTTTAACTACTGAAGCAGGATCGTAAATGAGTTTGAATTCCAGTAAAGCCGTTCCCTCAAGAAGTTTTCTAACTTCTTCAGGATTACTTACACCCGGAAGCTCAACAATTATACGGCTGTTACCGATCTTCTGGATCTGAGGCTCAGCTACACCGTACTGGTCAACTCTGTTTCTGACGATCTCAACCGCTCTGTCAAGTGAGTTATCAATTTCAGCAGAAAGTTTCGCCTCTATCTCAGCATCACTGTCTCTCAGTTCTCCATAGTAGGATTTAAGACTTTGACCATTTTCGGCAAGCTTAATCTTAAAAACCTCAAGGATCTGCTCTTCATTGTTTTTTGTAGATTCTTTTACCTGCTCAAGGATGACTGTAAGCTGATCATCTTTTTTCTTAGCCATGTCCTCGAGTAGTTTTACAACGTCTACATCCATTACGACATACATACCGCCTTTAAGGTCAAGACCTAATTTCAGTCTTTTTTCCCTGGCTTTTGTTATGTCCAGATTGTTCTTATCCAGAAAATCAATACTGTCCTGCCCCGAGAGTTTACTCAACTCTTTGTTGAATTGGTAATCCTGATAAGTCGGGTAAAGGAAGTATAAGGAGAGAATTATAAGTACAAAAGTAATTATAATTCTAGAAAGATTTTTCTTCAATATTTAACTCCGTAAATTATAAATTATTGTCTAAAAAGGTTAAAAAATACAGTCTTCAATATACTTCTATTGCTTAGAAATGTCAATGTATAATATTGAAGTATTGGGAGAAACAAGGTGTAAAAAGATATTTTGAACCTACTATGATCCCGGAAATTAAATTCTTATTTAATTCAGATATCACCTTTAATAGGTCTCACAGTAATATCTTCAATCAGAACTTTTCTCGGTTGTTCGGCGACTGATACGACAATTTTCGCAATATCAGTTGCAGACATCATTCGCTGTTTGAATTTCTGTCGGGATTTACTGTCCCACATTGGAGTTTCCACGGCTCCGGGGAGAATATTACTAACCTTTATATTCACATGTCTTACTTCTTCCCGTAATGAATTTGAAAGTGCGAGCAGTCCGGCTTTTGAAGCTGCATATGCTGTGCTGTTCTCGAATGCGGTATTTGCAGCAACGGATAAAATGTTTATAATATGACCTTTCTTATTCTTAATCATCTGAGGCAATACCGATTTGATACACAAAAATGCTCCTCTGAGATTTGTATCGAGC
>JAGPCH010000152.1 GCA_018058125.1 Ignavibacteria bacterium
TGTCTTATAACCAATTGTTCCGATCAAGCCGGTTTTAAATCCTGCCTCTTCCAATAGAAATCTTGTAAGACAGGCTGTCGTGGTCTTTCCGTTTGTACCCGTAATCCCGATCAGTTTGATCCTGGATGAAGCATTATTGTAAAAGATCCCGCTTATAAGTGCCATGAGTTTTCTGATACTGCTAACTTTTATGACAGGCACCTCAAACTCTTTTGCATTTTCTGAATCAGTGAAGATCAGATTTGCTCCCAAGCTGATAGCATCTTTTATATAACTGCTTCCGTCTTCCTTCATTCCCTTTATTGCAAAAAAAATATTCCCTTTTTCTACTTTACGAGAGTCATATGTTATGCCGGTGACTTTGAAATCTCTGATACTGTGTATGTCAATATCATAATTTTTTAATTCATCCAGGTATATGATCTCAGATATCATCATCTATTTAAAAATTAAGTTCTAATTATTCTTACAGTATATAATTATTTTTGATTTTGGTAACAGTTTCGTTCCTGCCTTTGGAGACTGATCAATTATTTTTCCGCTTCCGTTTATATCAGCATCAAAACCGGCTGAAATAAGTACGTTTATTGCTCTCCTTAAACTCAGATTTGAAATATCCGGAGTGATCAGCATTCTTTCCTCAACTGTATTTCTCTCTTTTACAACCAGTTTTATCTTTATTTCGCTTTTATCTCTGAATATTTCATTTGGCATCGGGAACTGAGAATCAATAATTTTTGAATCTCCCGTTGTTTTTTTATTTTCAGTATCGACTGTTTCAAAACTTAAATTGTTCTCTTTTAATATTTCTACAGCATCTTCATATCTTATATTCAAAAGATTCGGAATAAACAGCTTCCTGTCTATCGGCTCGGAATACTCATTCCCCGATCCATGATTCATATCTCCTGTGTAATTTACATTTACAAAACTCTTACCCGTAATATCAGATGCCCCGGAAAAGTTAACCAGTTTTGAAGTGATTTTCTGAAATACCGGCGCTGCTACTTTACCACCATAATATTCACCTGACTTTGGATTATTAATAATAACAGTAATTATAATCTGCGGATCTTCTGCCGGAAAAAATCCTACAAATGATGAATTATGTGAATTGTTTGAATACTCTCCTTTTATAATTCTCTGAGATGTTCCTGTCTTCCCAGCAATACTAATTCCTTCCACTTTTGCATCCGTACCTGTACCCCGCTCTACTACTCCCGTGAAAAGAGATGTCAGAAGTTTGGCAGTGTTTTCGGAAACAACCTGCCTTATCATTGTCGGGCGGCTTTCGAAAACATTCATGCCATTAGGCGAGAATTCTCTTTTTACTATATATGACTTCATCATTCTGCCATTGTTTGCTATTGTAGCATATGCATTTGTAAGCTGCATTGAATTTATCAGGACTTCATAACCTATCGACATGTAAGGAAGAGTTACTCCCGAAAAATCAAGTGGCCTTTTCAATATGCCCTTGTTTTCTCCCGGCAGCTCTATCCCGTTATAGATCCCGATTCCAAAATCCCTGGCATATTTATAAAATTTTTCCGGACCAAGCTTTAACGCAATCTTACTGAAAGCCATGTTGTTTGATTGCTCAATAGCCTGCTGAAAAGACATACTTGAAGCTCCTTGCTCATCTTTAAATTTTAATCCTTTGACTTCATTGACACTTTCTGTAGCAATAATCGAACTACGGTCTTCCAGATTCTCTTCAATTGACGCTGCTGCTGTAATTATCTTAAAAGTTGAACCGGGTTCGAATATATCAGTTATTGCTGCATTTTTCATCCCGCTTGTATCCGATGTCTGAATCCTGTTAGGGTCAAATGTCGGATACGAACTCATGGCAAGTACTTCACCGGTTTTTACAGATTGAATAATTACTTTTCCTCCGTCTGCGTTGAATTTTTTAACACCGTCTGCTAATTCCTCCTCCGCAAATCTTTGAATGTTTATATCCAATGTTAAAACGATATTGTTACCGTTTTCAGAATCTTTTTTTGGAAATTCCAATGAAGGTCTGTTGTTGCCTCTGCCGTCCCTTTGCATTATCACAAAACCTTCTTTGCCCATCAATTCTTTGTCCATCGAAAGTTCTATACCCGACTGTCCTTTGTTTTCAATATTTGTAAACCCAAGTACCTGTGATGCCAGACTGCCGTAATTATAAACTCTTTTTGGCTCTTTTAAAACTATGATCCCGTTAATTACCATAGTATCCAGCCCTTTTGTATCCTCTGCTTTCACCCCTCTTTCTAGATAAACAAAAGAAGTATTCTGACTTGTCAGTTTGCTTAAATATTCCTGTCTGCTCTTCCCGAATATTGTTGCAAATATCTGAGCTACTTTTTCCGGTTCATCTGTCATGTTTGGATCTGCAGCAAAAGAATAGTCAAATGTATTTGATACAAGCACATTCATGTTTCTGTCATAGATCAAACCCCTGTATGGCATAAGAGTGATCTTGTTCTCATACTGCTTTCTTGCTGCGATCTTGTATTTTTCGGAATCAATTATCTGAATATTTACTAACTTCAGTAAGATCACAACAAAAATTCCTGAAAATAAAAGGAGGAAAAAGTTTATACTTCTCCTCTGCTTTAAATTTCTGTCCGGACTTTTGTATGATTTGAATTCCACTTTACATATCTATTTAATCACTTGTTTACTGAGCACAATATTGTTTTTTTCATCAACTGAATTTTCCTGATAAGTAAGTTCGAACTTATCCTTAGCAAGAGATCTGATTCTTTCGAAGCTGCTTAATCTTTCTACTTCACTTCTTAAAAGATCATTTGATTCAACATTCTTTTTAATACTTTCTTTTAACTCATTATTGCCTGATGCAAGCTGGTTTACTTCGATAGAATTATTTATGTATATCACAGTTATCAATGCCGTTAGTACAAGCATTATCAGAAAATAAAAAATTGAGATCTTTTTACCGGATTGTCTTTTTGAACTCATGATTTAATGATTTTATTTAAATGATTTCAGCAGCTCTCAGCTTCGCGCTTCTTGATCTGCTGTTTGACTTTATCTCTTTTATAGATGGTACCAATGCTTTTTTGGTTAATATTTTTAATAAAGGAGTTTTCTCTTCATCTCCATAAGGGCTGTCAGACTTGATATACTTCGAGGCGCTCTCTCTGAAAAAATTTTTAACTATTCTGTCTTCAAGAGAATGATATGAAACAACTACTATCCTTCCTCCTTTTATTAACACTTCCGCTGAATCCCTTAATACATTTTCAAGATTCTTAAGCTCATTATTTACTTCTATTCTTAATGCCTGAAATATTTTGGCAAGGAAATCTGTCTGATTTTTTTTGTTCAGGCTGTACTCCGTGTTTACAAGTTCCGTCAGATCATAAGTAGTTTTAAATTTTTTATTTCTTCTCCTTAATGTTAACGCTTTTACAAGTCTTTCCGAATTTCCGATTTCACCGTAATTTTCAAAAACATTCATTAGCTCTTCTTTAGTATAACTGTTTAATACTTCGCCTGCCGTTAATGAATCCTTTTTAAATGCCCTCATGTCAAGCTCTGTATCTTTCATAAAACTAAATCCGTCTTCTGCTTTAAGCTGGTATGATGATAGTCCAAGATCTAAAACTATTCCCGCTATCGCATTAACTCCAATGTCTTTTAACAGATCTTTCAGATCTCCGAAATTTCCGTTAACAAATTCAATGCTGCACTTCAAATCTTTCAGAATGTTCTTCGAAAACTCCAAAGCATTTATATCCTTATCGATCGAAATAACTTTACCTGTACCGGTTAGTTTATCACATATTAATTTTGTATAACCTCCACCGCCTAATGTACCGTCAACCAGTATCTGTTCTTTCAGATCTTTATTGAATAGTAAATCTACTGCTTCATGTGAAAGAACAGGGACGTGATAAGTTTCCGTCAGCATATTTCATTACTTTATAATACAGGTGCACTGATTATCTCCGAAACTTTCTCCGCGATCTCTTCATAGCTGCTTGGCATCGAATTATCATATCTCTCCTTGATCTCAGGATCCCAGATCTCCATCTTATCCAGCTGACCAAGTACTGTAACATCCTTCTTCAGCTTTGCAAACTGTACCAGCTGCGGGGGAATTAATATTCTGTTTTGAGAATCAAGTTCACATTCATTCACAAAATTTAAAAATTGTCTTATGAAAAATCTCTGATCTGAATTGAATTGGTTGTATCTGGAAAGTCCTTCCATCACTTTCTTCCACTCATCCTGTGGATAGACCAGCAAACATTCATCCATTCCGCGCGTCAGAATAAGTTTATTCTCTGCTTCAGGTTTTATATATTTCCTGAATTTTGCAGGTAAAATTAATCTGGACTTGGCATCTAAACTGCAGATTGAATGTCCTGTAAACATTGGATGATTTTGGTTGAAAGTTCTTTAAAATAAGTGGAGTTCAGTGATGATATTTTTCTTGATACAAATGTGAAAAACTTAATGAAAAATTAATCACCACTTCCCCCCACTTTTCCCCACTTTATATACAAAAATACGTAAAATAATATTAATGTCAAACATTAAATTCAATAAATGTGGGAATATGTTGAAGTGGAGGGATATTTGGGAAAATCCGGGGTGTGAAATGGGATAGCTCGAACTGAGTTTTTACTGTTATGTTATTGTAAAGCTTTTAATTTTATGGAAAATAAAACCCTGGCAGTTTAGAAGAGATTTTTAATTGAATATCGGTAAAATATATTTCAACTGAACATACTTTACTTTAAAAATAAATTTGTTTTATATCACATCCCCCAAAACGTTTGCATTATAATGAAAAAATAATTTTAAAGATTTATTAAATTAGTAAGCTGTTAAAAAATCATAATAAACCATCTCCAGAACCCTTCCCTTTAAAGAAGTTATCTTAAAATTTAAGGATTTTTTTAAACTCAGAACCATAGAGAAGCAGAGATTTTAATTTCTAGGTTTCTTTGATTTTCTGTATCTGTGTTTTAAATATTTTTTATTTTTGAGACAACCTCGAATTGGTAAACACAGGTTGAAGGAAACGTAGAGGTTATTTCGGGAAAGCAAAAATTATCTTTACATATAATTCTTAATCAAATTTCTCGATACGTATAAAAATCGTTTTGGACATCTGAAGT
>JAGPCH010000001.1 GCA_018058125.1 Ignavibacteria bacterium
TTATTTTACTTCAGTGGATTTTACTGATGAGAATACAGGATACATTTCTTCAGGAGCGGGACTTCTGAAAACTACAGACGGCGGAAATGCATGGAATCAAATGATCGCTCCTGAAGGAGGATATTATAAAATTCAGTTCAGAAATAATTTCGGTTATGCTGTTGCAAGCAATGGAAAAATAATCAAGTCAACTGATTCAGGAAATTCATGGATAGAACAACCGACTGTTACGGACAACGGACTATATGCATTATATTTCAATTCAGATAACTATGTGTATGCGGGCGGATTGCTAGGAACAATATTAAAGACAATTCCGACAGAACTTATCATTACTTCAACAGGAAACATTTTAAATGAAATACCGGACGGATTTAAACTATCACAGAATTATCCAAACCCGTTCAATCCAAGTACAAATATCAGATTTGATATTGGAAAGCCAGGGATGATAAGTCTGAAAGTACATGATGTAACAGGAAAACTTGTCGATATACTAATTGATGAGTTTAAGAATGCGGGCAGTTATACATTAAGTTTCAATGGGAGAAATTTACCAAGCGGAGTTTATTTTTATACCTTAACTTCAACCGACTTCAGTGAGACTAAGAAAATGATAATGATGAAATAATTAATGCCGATGAACTATGACCAATTGTTGGTGATAATAAGTTTGCATAAAAGATTAAGTAACTATACAATTTGTTTACATACTTTTAGAACACCATAAACGACTTGAGTACCAACAAAACCGGTAAAAATTTTTTTAACATTATAACTTTAAAATCAAGTATTGCATGAAAAACATTTATATCTTATCTATTCTAATCTTCATTCCTTTGACAGTTTTTGCTCAGTCCTCAGAATGGTTAAACATACGCCCTTCAAATACAGGAGTAGCAACCGAGGAACATTATTTCATTACCGGTGACCGATTCGGTAATATATGGACAGGCGGCAGAAGCGCGATTGAGCATGAGGGAAGCGTTGTAAGGTTTAATCACATGGATACTATATTTACAAGCTGGAGTAATTTTGAAGGATTCATTCAGAGCGAATGGGTGTATGATGCAGGGATTGACATAAACGATGATCTGTGGGTAGCAACGGCTGACGGATTAAGTAAATATGACGGCTCAACTTGGATAACCTATAATACATCAAACACTCCTTTGCCTTCTGATAATATCAGAAGCGTTACTTTTGATAAACAGAATAATGTATGGATAACTTTTCAGGAAATTAATTTTACCATAGGCGGCATTGCAAAATTTGACGGAACCTCTTGGGCAATTTATACACCGGGAAATTCAACACTTCCGAATTACGAATGTTTTGACATACTCATTGATTCACAGAATAATAAATGGATACACAGCAAGTTCAGCGTTACAAAATTCGACGGTCTTAATTTTACAGACTATAACTCGCAAAACTCAGGTATCACAGGGTCTGAAATATTTGATATAGCTTTGGATTCATTAAACCGTTTGTGCGCAATGGTTCATAGTCCTTTATACAGTGAGCTGTGTATTTTTGACGGGACAACGTGGACTTATATGAATCCAAACAATACTCCGGCAATGAGCAATTATTCTTTATATGAAGTTTATATTAAAGGTAGTAAAATAATAATGTCGGGAGGCGCATCTACAAGCGCAGTGTTAATTTTTGACGGAACAGGTTGGTCAACTTATTTCGGAGGGGATGCTATTTTTGATGTGTATATTGCCAAGGATAATAACTTTTGGGTAGCAGGACTGACTACGTTGAGCAAGTTAGTTGGTAATCAATGGAATGATTACATGAGATACAGTGCCGGGTTATCTGAGCATAACAACTATAATATATTTGTTGATTCACAGGATCGCTTCTGGGCAGCAAACGGTAATGGAGGAATTCAGATTTTTGATTGTCCAAAATGGGAAAGTTACGGACCGTTTAATCAGGGACTATATCCTTCACCGCAAACACTTTCCTCTGTTGGTGCTGATGTATGTGAGGACAGTTTTGGGAATATCTGGTTTGCATATCAGTCCACAAACGGGACAGTAGTGAAAATCCCTAACGGCAACTATAAGAACTATGCTGCATGGCAAACCTTTGATCTAAATAACTCGCCTGTAAGCTGGATTGAAGAAAGTTTTGCCGACGGATTTGGAAATGTATTTTTCTATTCGGACTACGGAACGCACATGTATAGCAACAACACAAATACATGGACTACATGGGACGTGACAAACAGTCCGCTTCAGTATGACTCTTACGGATTTGGCACAGACTCAGGCGGTAAAGCTTACTTCGGAGGTTATCAGCAATTATCTATATACAACAATGGAGTATGGGACAGTATTAATTTGCCGGTAATAGGAGCGAATGTAACTGCAGTTAATGACATTGCATTCGATTCACAAAACCATATGTGGCTGGCAACAGATGAAGGCGTATGGAAATACAGCGGAACAAGCTGGACAATGTGGGATGAAAATAATTCTGCAATAGTTTCCAATCACGTTTCATCAATAGATATAAGTTCTAACGGGTCTATATATATAAGTTCTTTTAGTGCTCTTGGTAATGTGATCGGTGGTATTTCAATTTATAACGGAGCTGCCTGGAGTTCATTGACTATGGAAAACTCTGAGCTGCCCGGCGAACAGATAGATGACATTGATCTTGATTCACGGGGCAATTTATGGATTAACACTTTCACACAGGGAGTTACGGTTTTCCGTACCGGTGGTGTTGCGGGCTTTGAGTGTATAGACAGATCTTTGCAGTCAGGTCCGACGGGAATATCGTCATATACATCTGTTGTTCGGGATTATTCTTTAAGTCAGAATTATCCTAATCCTTTCAACCCTGTCACGAATTTGGAATTTGGGATTTCGGATTTGGGATTTGTTTCTTTAAAAGTGTATAACATTGTTGGAAAAGAAGTGGCAACACTGGTAAATGAAAACCTTAAACCGGGTACATACAAATACAGATTTGACGGATCAAATCTGACAAGCGGAGTTTATTTCTATACATTGAAGACAAACGGATTTAGTGAGACGAAACGAATGATCCTTATTAAATAATTATGTAATATTTATTCAGGATTAATTTAATTTTTTAGAAAATTAGTATATCGAACATAGAGTCAAATTAATTTGTCAAAATAATTAAAAAATTTAGTTAACTAATTTATATCATTAATGAAAAACAATTACAGTCTTGTACGGTACGGCGGATTTCTGCTTTTAATTTTTTATCTTTTATTCAATGGAAATCTATTGCATGCCCAATGGGTTCAGTCTGGTCTCGTTGGACTTTTTGTGCGAACCATAACGGTTACAAGCGCTAATATATTTGTCGGGACAAGCGGAAATGGTGTATTTCGCTCCGGCGATAATGGCTTAAGCTGGACACCGGTCAATTCAGGATTGACAAATCTTAATGTCTATGCTTTTGCTGCATCCGGTTCAAATCTTTTTGCAGGGACTGAGGGTAACGGTGTCTTTCTTTCAACCAACAACGGTGCCAGCTGGAGTCCAACGGGTACTTTGTCTAATCCATATGTTTTTGCTCTGTCTGTTTCAGGTACAGATGTTTATGCCGGTACTGATGGCGACGGTGTTTTTCGCTCTACTAACAACGGCGTCAGCTGGATCTCTTCAAGTTCGGGTTTGACAAACCTTCGTGTTTTCAATCTTACTGTATCAGGCGCAAATCTGTTTTCCGGAACTTTTGGAACCGGGGGCATATATCGTTCTTCCAACAACGGATCAAACTGGAGCGCTGCGAATAACGGTTTAACCAATTATGATGTATGGAACATTGCTGTTTCAGGTTCAAATTTATTTGCGGGTACGGGAGCCGGTTTATTTGTTTCCACAAATAACGGTACAGACTGGAACTCTGCAAGCTTAGGATTGACCGATACCTATGTTCATACAATAGCTTTTTCCAATCAATACACTTTTGCAGGAACAGATATCGATGGTGTCTTTCGCTCAACCAATAACGGTACAAACTGGATTGCAATAAATGAAGGCTTAACAAAAACTTCAACATCGATTTGGGCGCTTGCTGTTTCAGGTTCATATCTTTTTGCCGGCAGCAATGGTGAGGGAATATATAGAAGACCTCTATCAGAATTAGTTGAAGTAAATGAATTTTCCGGAGAATTGCCAGCTCAATTTAATCTAAGCCAGAATTATCCGAACCCGTTTAATCCGGTTACGAATTTGGAATTTGGGATTTCGGATTTCGGATTTGTTTCGCTTAAGGTTTATAATATAATCGGAAAGGAAGTTGTGACAGTGGTAAATACAAATTTAAGACCGGGAACATACAACTATAGATTTGATGCATCTGAATTATCGAGCGGGATTTATTTCTATACATTAAAGACAAACGGATTCAGTGAGACGAAACGTATGATGCTTTTAAAATAAATCTGAATTTTATTCAAACTGAATAATATTGCAGAGTAAAAATGTACTATGACAAAAATAATATTTTATTCTGATTTAAATCATATGATACAACAATGAAATTTATTATAATTATTCAAACAGTCAAAGAAAGCATTAAAAAAAAACAAATCGAAATTATGAAAAAACTATTTAAAATCAAATCAGCAATTCTGCTTTTATTTCTCACAGTTCATCATCTGAATGCTCAGCAAGTAACAACAGAATGGGCAATAAATAATTTCCCGGGGTTCCCTGTAGGTGTTATGCTGGTTTTAGACCAGAACAATAATGTTATTGTAACCGGCCAATCCGGTGATCATACCAAAATTATAACAACTAAATATGACACTGGAGGAAATTTAATATGGGAGAGATTTTATACTATTCCCGAAATGGCTGCAGTCGCTACATGGCTTTCTATTGATAGTTCGGGTAATGTTATAGTCACCGGTTATCGTCACAATTTCAGCAGCAATATTGTTGAATCCGGACTTCTGACTTTAAAATATGATAATAATGGAAACCTGCTTTGGGACAGACTCATCCCTGGGACATGGGCATTTGCAGTTCGATCAATTGTTGATCAGACTGGAAATATATATGTCACGGGAAGAGCGTGGCAATACACTGGAACATATGATTTCGTTACCGTTAAATATGCCCCCGACGGGACACAGTTATGGCTGGATACTTTTGATCAGAACGGAGGATTTCATACACCGGCCGGCATGGATCTTGACCAATCAAATAATTTATTCATTACCGGAGGCGGTCAGAGCGGCGGTTTGCTTACAGTTATGTATAACAGCTCCGGAGTACGCCAATGGGTAAGAGAGCATTCAGGATCAGCAGGCAGCAATATAAAGACTGACAATAGCGGAGGAATTTTCATTACAGGCTCATTCTATGATTTCAATAGCGGAACCAGCAATGACATTATGCTTTTGAAATATGATCTTTCAGGAAATTTGGTTTGGGAAAAATTTTATGATTTTGGGAATTATGAATACGGGAAACTTGTAAATATCGATTCTCACTCTGACATAATTGTTACAGGTTTTGGTGATTTACCGGGACAATTCCCGGGATGGCTTACAACAAAAATTGATTCGTCCGGAAATCTTTTATGGTTTAAGAGATTTAAATCAAATCAATCCTGGGAAGAATTTCCTAACTTTACTTTGGTTGGACCGCAGAATGAAATTTATGTTACAGGGAACGTCGGTGTACCATTCGGCGGAACCACCTATCATGGACTTGAAACTGTAAGATATAATTCTGACGGAAGTAATCCATGGGTTGCAGATATAAATCTTTATGCAGGAAAAGGAATGGGACTTGCTCTTGATGCCGGGCTTAATTTGTTCGCAGTCGGACAGTTTTATTATTCTGTATTAAAATATTCACAATCCGGGATCTTAAATCTTAAAGCTCTTATTCAGGGACTCTATGATCCTCTATCAAATAAAATGGTAAAAGATACATTAAAAATTTATTTGAGAAACATATCATCACCATACTCGATAGCCGACTCTTCTGTGTCAATACTGGATTCTACCGGAACGGGAGTTTTCAATTTTTCAAATTCCATAAATTCCGTACCCTATTTTATAGTTGTCAGTCATCGAAATGGAATCGAGACCTGGAGTGCCGGGGGGAACTCTTTCACTTCCGGAAACCTGAGTTATGATTTTACAACTGCTGCCTCACAGGCTTTTGGAAAAAACCAATTGTTGAGAGGAAGTAAATACTGCATCCATAACGGTGACATAAATCAAGACGATGCAGTAGATCTGACAGACATTGTCTTAATATTTAATGATGCAAGTATCTTTGTATCAGGGTATGTCAACACTGACCTCACCGGCAATATGTTTGTTGACCTGAGTGATATTACGATCGATTATAATAACTCAGCTAACTTTGTGCATTTGATAAGACCTTGACAGGTATTGGGTATTGGGTATTGGGTATTGGGTATTGGGTATTGAGTATTGAGTATTGAGTATTGGGTATTGAGTATTGAGTATTGGCAGTAAAATATCCCGACGACTTTACTTTTAATTAATTGCAATACAGGACTTTGATAAGATGTAAAAAAATATTTTATTTAAAGGGCTTTTGAATATTAGAGAACAGGTAGAATGATTCTTACTGAATAGCTCCCAAACGAAATGTGGAATTTTATTCAATTTAAAAAAAGTATAAATATGAAAAATCTGATACTAAGCTTATTTGCATTATCATTTGCAGTTCAAAACGTGAATGCTCAAATCCCAACTTATTCATGGCGCTATTATAACACCGGCAATACCGGAATTCAGGGTGACTATGTTGAAGCTATATGGATTGATCATGATGGTGATCCTTACATAGCAGGATACACTCCGGGCTGGGAAGAGGGCGGATTTGCTAAATTTATTCAGGCGGAAAACAAATGGTTAAATTATTCAAATGTAGACTATCCTGTAATAGGAAATATTAATGATGTTGGTTCATCGCGAATAAGTGATATTGAAGAAGACGCTAACGGAATTTTATGGATGGCTACCTGGCGTGGAATCTTAAAATTCAATCCTGCTGTTGGGGGAAGTTCTTTACAATTCTGGGGAGCTGATAATTCACTTCATCCAGGAGGAAGAACAATGGATCTCGCGATTGCTCCCGACGGATCTGTGTGGGCTGCGGTTTTTTCCGTAACCTGGGGTGACGGTGGACTTGTACATTTTAATCCTGCTACTAATCAATGGCGGTATTGGAATTACGGTTCAACAGCTAATAACTGGCCAAGCCTCATAAGTTTCTGTGAAAATGTTTCTATTCAGGAAAAAACTGCCGGAGGATATGTTGTCTGGATTGACGGTGCAGGATGGAATACGATGGTAACTTTTGACAGCGATACTCAGCTTTTTACATTACTGCCGCAAAATCAGGAACCCGGTGAAATTGTTGCTTTACCCGGAATTGACTGTATTGATGATGCGAATAATCTTTGGGCACTCAAATATACAGCAACAGGCAGTTTGTATTCGCTTGATTACAGAACTCCTGCAGGAAACTGGATCACGCCTGCTCAGCCGCCTTCAAATTCTGAAAATGATATATGGGCTTTTAAAGCTTATGGAAATGGTAAAGCTTTACTTATTGACGGTAACAGTAATGTCCGGCAATTTAACGGAACCACTTGGCAAGATCTCGGAGTATGGCGAGACGGAGGTTTTTCTTATGGAATAGATATAGATGCCAACGGGAATATCTGGGTAAGCGGAATTGGCGGTGCTGCAAAACTTGATTCACAAACAGGTAACTGGCAGAGATATCGTATTACAAACTCATCTCAATTCACTTACTGGGTCGAAGATATTACTATAGATAACAATGGTAATGTTTATATGGCCGGAAATGCCGGGACGGGGGTAGGCGGTTTTCAAAAATTTGACGGAACAAGATGGACAGGATTTAATGAATATACTTACGGAATGGGTAATCCATTCCCGTTTCCAACTGATAATGCCGAAGTGCTTTATTATCGCCCTTCTAATAATCAGATAATTGTTAATCCAATGTTTAATAATCTTCATGCATGGACCGGCAGTTCATATATTTCACTAAATTATCCAAACAGCAGAACAGAAGGTGTAGTTGAAGATTCTCAGAACAGATTATGGAGTGTCGGCGAGTACTATAATCTTTCTTACTACAATGATGCAGGAAATAACTGGACAGATGTTCCTTTCATGGGATTAGGTTCTAACATTGAAAAAGATCCAACAAGATCAGGAACAGTCTGGGTGTGTTCGGGTTATCAGGTTTTAAGAACGGATGGTATTTATAATTTTTCAAAAGTCGTAGATAATTTTTCAGAACTCTATCCTCAGAGTGATGTTCTGACGACAGTTATTCCATTAGCGAATGGTTTTGCCTGGGTTGGAACAAATCAGGGATTGGCAAAAGTCAACGCCAATGACGGAACTTATCAGTTTTATTCTCCGTCCAATTCACAAATACCGGGAGATAATGTTACACCGCTTACCCTGACACCTGATGGACGCGTTTGGTTTTCAAATTTTCAAAGCACAACGACCTCAGCTTATGGTCTATGCTGGTTTGACGGAACGGATTTTGGAATTATTCCTCAGCAGCAGACAGGAGGACTGCCGCATGCACAGATATATGATATTGAAGTTAAAAATTTACAAAATGGATATGAATTGTGGATAAGCTGCGCAAGCAGAGGAGTTGTTGTTCTGACAGTTGAAAATACACCATCTAATATTTTTGACCCAAAGAAACAGGTTAGATCATTTGCTCTCGAACAAAATTATCCTAACCCCTTCAACCCTATTACAGTTATCCGATATTCGCTGATCAAAGATATGCATATCTCTTTAAAAATTTATAATGCGCTTGGAGAAGAGAAAGCAACAATTATAAATGAAAAGCTAAATGCGGGTACATATTCGGTTGAATGGGATGCTTCAGATTTACCCAGCGGAGTGTATTTTTATGCATTAGATGCAGGAGATTTTATTCAGACAAAAAAAATGATCCTTCTGAAATAAATATGTTTTTGAATTAAAATTTATTTGTATCCTTTTAATTAAAAAAACCTCTGCAATTAATGTCAGAGGTTTTTTTATACATCGAAGTTTAACCATCTTTACTTTAATAAGGTTACTTCATATCATCTAAAAGATCTTTCAGGAAATCCCTGAGCTCGAGGAGATCTTCTTTCAGAAATTCATTCTTTGGATTTTCTTCTTTTTTATCGGTTGTTTCATTTGAGAATAAGCTCATTTCGTTGCTGTAGGAAGAATTATTCTTTACAGGTTTTACTTCTTCTGAACTTTCTTTTCGGCTGATATCGGTCTGTTCTTTTACAGAATAATTTTTAATTAATTTCTTTGCGCCTTCAATTGTATATTTTTCTTCTCTGAGAAGCTTTTTTATATAAAGAATAAGCTTAATGTCACGATTTGTGTAAATGCGGTTTCCGGAAAGATTCTTTGCAGGTCTTAATTGCTCAAATTCAGTTTCCCAGTATCTCAGGACATATTGCTCAAGCTCCGTTATTCTGCTCACTTCACTGATAGAATAATAAAGCTTTTTCATTGCAAAATTCTTTTTCATAAAAATTATTTAGCAAAAATATGCATATACAATAATTTTAGCAATACCTTTGTTAAATATCTTTACTTTAAAGAGGTTAATATTGTGGATTTAAATTATTAAATGAATTTGTTAATTTGTGCCTTAATCAAACAGACTATAAAAAAAATGATCTTAAAAAAGTTTTCCGTTTTATTCTTACTTTTAATACTTATAACCACTTTTTACTCCTGTTCCGAAACACCTGACGCCATTTATGTAAACGGCAAGATATATTCGATGGATAATGACAATAAAGTTTATGAAGCCATGGCTATTAAAGACGGGAAAATTATTGATATCGGGACCACCGATCAGATAAACAGCGATTATAAATCGGAAGATGTAACTGACCTTCAGGGAGCAGTTGTACTGCCGGGATTGATAGATTCAGACGGCTCCATCATAGAGTTTTCAAAAAACCTCAACTTTATAAACCTTTCTTATGCAAAAAGCATCCGGGAAATTTTAGATCTTATCATTGAAAAAACAAAGACAACAAAAGAAGGAGAGTGGATTGGCGGATACGGCTGGAATGAATTAAATATTCCTGAATCAGAGCTTGTAACCATTAATAAAGAGATGCTTGATGAAATAGCACCGAATTATAATGTATATTTAGTTAATGCTACTTTCAGCACTGTATGGACAAATTCAAGATTGCTGAGATTTCTTCAGGTAGATGCTAATACACCTTCACCCGAAAACGGTGAAATTGAAAAAGATGCCAATGGAAACCCAACGGGATTATTTTTTGACAACGCGGTTAATATTGTAAAAAATAATATTCCCGGATTAATGAAAAGTGAGATGGAATCCCAGGTTTTAAAAGGATTAAATGAAATTGCAAAATACGGAATCACAAGTGTGCATGACAGGACTGTAGGTGAGGACGGGATCCAGATATTCAGAAAGCTCATTGATGAAAAGAAATTTCCGATAAGAGTATATGCAGTTTTATCAGGCGAAGACAGTTCGCTGATTAACACATATCTTTCCAAAGGACCTGAGATCAATTACGGAGAACGTATGACAATCAGAGCTGTCACTCTGGACTATGACGGGCAGTTTGACCTTCAGGATGCTTATATGACAGATGAATATAAAAATGAACCGAAAGTAAAGATCCCTTATGTCTCAGAGAGCGAAATCGAAAATTTATATACACTTGCAGATGAAAAGGGATTTCAGTTCAGCATTAAAGCCGTGGGAGATAAAGCAGTAAGTACTTCTCTTGACATTTTTGAAAAAATTAATAAACAGAAAGATATTAAAGATAACAGAACAATTATAGAATATTGCGAATTTGTTAATCCTAAGGATTTTAGCCGCATAAGTGATTTAAAAATAATACCTTCAATAAGACCTGACGTAGGAATTTTTGATCTGCAGATAGTTTCACAACTAATAAATCCTGAAAATGCAAATAAACTAGGATTATGGAATTCACTTATAAAATCAGCAGGAAAAATAACAACAGGTTCGGATTTTCCCTTTCATCAGATAAACCCGTTTGTTCAGATGTATTATCTAACGACAAGACAGCTTTCAGATACTGTACTTAATACCATAGCAAACCCTGATCAAAAGATTTCAATAACTGATGCAGTAAGATCATACACTGTCTGGCCGGCATATGCATCTTTTGAGGAAGATACGAAAGGAACACTTGAAAAAGGTAAACTTGCAGATTTTATTGTAATCTCAAATGATATATTTAATTCATCCCCAAAAGAGCTTCTAAAAACTACTGTTACAAAAACCATTGTCAATGGCAGAGTCATATATGACAGATCCAAGGAAAGGAATTAGATCATAGCCCTAATTGAAACAAATAGTAAACCCGGCGACAGAGATATAAATATAAACAACACAGTTGCAAATTCCATCAAATTTATTTTCGATGAGTTAACAGAAAATAAAATCCCTGATGCAAGATTAAATGCTGAATTGTTTTTATGCCATGTTTTAAATTGTGACCGAGTCAGTTTATATCTGAATTTTGATAAACCTCTTAAACCAGACGAAACGGATATTCTGAATAAATTCATAAAAAGAAGGATCATACACGAACCGCTTCAGTATATTTTAGGCAAAACATCTTTTTATGGTTATGATATTAATGTAAATAAAAGCGTTCTGATCCCGCGACCGGAAACAGAACTACTGGTTGAAAGAATTCTCAGGGATATTGAGGATAAGCAAAAAGTCTTTGTCTCAATTTTCGAAGTTGGTACCGGTTCCGGATGCATACCCATAGCAATTGCTAAATCTCTAATAAAAAATGAGATCCCGTTTGAAATTTTTTCAATAGATATTTCCGCTTCAGCAATAAAGACAGCAAATGAGAATCTTGAATTGAACGGACTTAAAATACCCGGGATCAGACTTGCAGAGAAGGATGTTTTTGAAATAGATAAATTAAAAAAAGATTTCGATTACATAATTTCAAACCCCCCTTATATTTCAAACGACGAATATGAATTGCTTGATAAGGATGTGCTTGAATCTGAGCCTAAGATAGCGCTTACAGATTCAGCAGACGGATTGAATTTTTATAAGAGAATTTTTAAAATAGCTTCTGATAAAGGATTTACAGGAAAGATGTATCTCGAAACAGGATTCGGACAAAAAGAAGATCTAGAAAAACTTCTTAAAGAAAATAATTTCACTGAATATGTTTTTCATAAAGATTATAATGACATTCACAGGATACTTGAGGTAGCAAAATGAAAGCCGTCATACAAAGAGTAAAAAGCGCAAGCGTCAGTATAGACGGAGAAGTATATAGTAAAATTGGATCCGGACTTTTAATTTTACTCGGCGTTTGCAAAGATGATAAAGATGAATATGCTCAGATGATGGCGAGGAAAATAGCCGACCTGAGAATTTTTTCCGATGATGAAGGAAAAATGAATTTATCAGTAATAGACATCAATGGTGAATTGCTTGTAATATCGCAGTTCACACTTTGTAATGATAAAGACAAAAGCGGCAACAGACCAAGCTTTATGAAAGCCGAAGTTCCTGAAAGAGCAGATAAATTATACAAAGATCTTGTAAATGAACTTTCTGCTTATTACGAAAAAGATAAAATAAAGACAGGGGTATTTGCTGCAAGCATGGAAGTGGAGCTGATAAATGACGGACCAGTAACAATCATTCTCGAAAAATGAGATTTCACAAATCTGATTCTTAAATTTTTTAAATAAATTTGATCAACAGAGTTTATATTATCGGAGCAGGTAAAGTCGGATCTTCTCTAGCCTTTGAGCTTAGGGATAAGGGTTACAGTATTGATTTTATTACAGACAGAAACGAAGATAACCTGAAAAAATTATCTTCTCTAATACACCCTGTTTCATATTCCTGTACTGTAGATATGAATTTCATCTGCGGTTCGGATATCGTTTTTATTTGCGTACAGGATCGATTTATTAAAGATATTATTAATGAGATAAACAACTCCGGCTTGGATTTTAAGGATAAATATTTTATTCTTACATCAGGTTCGGAATCATCCGAATTGTTTCCTGAGGACACTTCTGTATTCAGTAAAGACAGAACAGGCTCGATGCATCCCATACAAACATTCAATAAACTGAGTTTTTACAATCAGAATTTACTGGATAATATTTATTTTGGAATAGAAGGAAGACAAGATTCCATAGATCTTATGAAAGAGATGATTGGAAATCTGAATTCGAAATATATAATCGTTCCTTCTGAAAAAAAGCACCTTTACCATTCGGCTTCAGTAATATCATCCAACTTTCTTGTAACTCTGCTTAATATTTCTTCCGAAGTCATGGGAAATCTTGGAATAAACAAAGCTCAGACATTTGAGATCTTCAAACCAATAATTGAGAATACGCTGAAAAATATCGGAACAGACGGATTAGTTAATTCGCTTACAGGTCCATTTGAAAGGAATGACACGGAGACTATCTCTAACCATCTTAAAATAATCAATACAGAACTTCCATCACTAATTCCTTTTTACACTCTACTCGGCATGGAAACAGTCAAGGTAGCTTTTAAAAAGGAAAGTCTGAACATGAAAAACGTGATAACATTACTGGATCTTATGAATGAATACATAAAAAAGGAATCGGATTTTACAAATCAAACTAACAGCTAACGGATAATTAAAACAGTTTAATTTACTATTTTTTCACATGACAAAAACATTTTTATTCGTAATTTTATTATCAGTATTTTTTTCCGGTGATCTATTCAGTCAGAATCTGAATAACAGGACTTCATTTACATTAAAAAATGGTTTTGAGGCAAAGTCTGTTCAGGATGATTCTTCGGAGGTTTCGAATGGAAAATATAAAGTTCAGAAAGTAAATTTAGGGGGCTTATTTATTGCGCCTAATCTTGGCATAGCATATCCATTGGGGACATTTGCATCTAACTCGGGAGTGGGATTTATCTGGGGCGCAAAACTTGAATTTGCATTCAGTAAACTGTATCCGTTTGTACCCGGACTTGTTTTTGAATCTCATTCTTATCCGGGCGCTGCAGGCTTTATAAGCAACAATCTGCTTACTTCTTTCAGTACTGATGTAGTTTATTACGGGGCGAGTATTGATATTATACTTAATAAATTCATCCGGTCGGATTTCACTACACCGGTTTTAAATGGTGAAATAAAATATGCTTCCGTCAGCAGAACTGTGTCGCCGGATGTTCCTCTCGAAGGTATTCAGGTTAATGAAAGTCTTCTTACATTCTCAGGAGGTCTGACTTTTACGCTTTACATTTTTGATATAGGAGTTAAATATACTTATGCAGATGTCTATTCAAATCTGGATCTGCAGCTTAAAGTTCACTTCCCATTGATCAAGTTTTAAAACTCTCTTCCCTTCCATTTAATTTTTTTACCCGTAATAAAACTCAGCGGAAGAAATAATCCGTAAGCTGCAAAATAGAACATGAATACAATGTAATATTTGTACAAATACTGAAGTTTGAAAATAAATATAACTTTGTTTATCAACAATAACTCCGATATGGTTTTCAGTAAAATCAAGATAAGATAGATCTTAACATCGAGATACAGGAATCCGGTTAAAAGAAGTATATTTACTGAAAACAATTCAAATCCCATGAGATATCCCAGCGAATTAATTCCCGTTCCGCCTCTGAACCATCTTCTCTTTTGACTCATTAATTCGGAAACATTTTTACAGGGCAATGTTTCTATCAGGCAATTTTTATTAACAGGATATATCACCCTGAATCTATTATCTGAATTTAGTTTTCTCATAAGAGCCAGATCTTCTGTTACCGAAAAATCCATAGCCGAGTAACCCCCTATACCATTATAAGCTTTCTTTGAGAATGACAGATTATTTCCAAGACAACTTAAAATCATATTCAGACCCGAACTTGCAGAAGCAAGAGTAAGAAGATACATCCAGTCAAGACTTTGTAATTTAGAAAATATCCCATTGTCAGTTTTAATTTTAGTAAATCCACAGACCATTGCTACATTTTTAGTATAGTATTTTACAGTTGTCCTGACCCAATTAGGGTTAACCTCGCAGTCTGCATCAGTAGATACTATAACATCACCGGTACACTGTTTAATCGCCGTATTCAAAGCGTTCGCTTTACCTTTTAATTTTTCTGACAGACTGACTTCGGAATTAATAATTTTAAAGACAGGATTGTTTTTTGTTGCGCGGATCATGATCTCATATGTATCATCCGTAGAATTGTCATTAACAAGAATGATCTCAAGAAGCTCAGGGGGATAATCTGTCTTTGCAAGAGAGTTTATACAACGTTCAATGTTTTCAGATTCATTTCTGCCTGCCACTATTACACTGACTTTGGGAAAATCGGATGACAGGTTTTTTTTCAGACGGATGGATCTGTTCAATCCATAAAACAGGATCAGATGTGTAAAAAAATAAAGTATTGTAACTGATGTAAAGAATATATCTGCTGTCAAATTAAAAAGGTGATTATCTTTTTATAAGATAATCACCCTGATTTAAATTTAATATTTTAAAATAATTATTTTACGACCGCGATCTTGATAACTTCTGTTTCGGTACTGCCGTCAATATCAGCAGATACCACGCCGTAATAAATTCCGCTTTGAATATTTGAAACATCCCACTTCACTTCATTATCTGAATTTGAGTTTGAAGTTCCGGGCAGAGTTGTGATCAGCTCACCGGAAAGATCAAGTATCTTAACACTTACATTTGAAGCGCTTCCATTTAAATAATATCTGATAAAAGTCTGATTGTCATAAACCGGATTCGGCCAGTTATATACTTTATCCGAAGGAAGTTTACCTGAGTAACTGACGGGAATATTTCCTGTCTGGAAATTATTGTTAGAAAGATATTTATCCTTCAGATAATTTTTCCATAATACTTTGCTTCCGTCAAACACCACGCCTGTCTTAAATCCGTAAAGATAACCGTCTCCGCTAAGTACTAATATTCCAAGACTGTCATTCAAATTAGTTATTGCCGGAGTAGATGTAGTTTTTGGTCCTACCAATACGGGAAATCCGGGAAGTATAACACCATTCACACCATAAGCATACAAGTCGCCATTTTCAGTCACGAAGAGCACGTCATAAATATTATCATTATTAATATCAGCAACAGAAATTCCTGAAGTGATATTTTCATTAAAATCTGCGGGGAAATTTTCTAGGAGTACACCTGCATAATTTACAGCAAATACTTTATCTCCGTCACTGAATAAAATTTCCTGCTTTCCGTCATTATTTACATCAGCAAGTACGGGAGAATTTGTTATCTCGGCATAATTATAATTAATTATAATTCTGTTTCCGTTTATAAATATCTCATTATTATTATTAACAATCAAAATATCTACCGAGCTCGGTGAAGTTATATTTCCCGTTACTATAAATTTGTTTGTCTGGGTTATGAAATTAAAAGTATCTCCTGCTGCTTTGGAAAACTGCTGAATACTTCCCGCTACAGAGTCAACATTAAAATTAACACCGTCTGCATTATATTTTATAATCTTTCCGTTATTCTTTCCGGCATACACAAAATCTGTTGCTTCCAGAGCAAACTGCGGACAGCTTGTAATACCCCCGCCAAGAGAAAATGCATTTATACCAAGATTATTTTTGAATGCTATTCCGGTATCGGATAATGCGATCACATATTTATGATTTGTCGTAGTATTGGTTGCCGGAATGTATTTCCCATAATTATTCAAAAACAAACCATTGGCAGATCCTGAATCCAAAGGATCTCCGTTACTCATAAATCCGTAAATACTTCCATTGGAATTCACAAATATTTCTTCACTGTTATCACCCGAATAATCAAAGGCAATCGCCTGAGAATTACCGCTTGTATCAACACCTACATTTTTCGGAAAATTATTGATCGGACTAAGCTGAGGAATACCGATTGAAACTCTGAATGTCATCAGAGTATCAATCGCAGAAAAATTATCAATTACAATATTATTGTTTGCATTGGAGTAGCTTAATGAATTTGGATAAGTAGTGGGTCCGAATTTATTCTGATAAATCGAAGACGGAACCAGATGATTCCCATTAAACCAGTAATCAACCGGTGATCCATCCGGAGTTATGCTTCCAAATGGTGTTGAGAAAGTAACTCCTATATCCTGAGCGCCCTTGGCTTCTTCAAGATCCACACCTTTGTGATTAATATCATTATTGATCGTATTGGTTGATATTCTGGCATCAATCACATTTTCATCAATATGCCAGATGAGTACTCCGCCTTTGTAATTGTTAGTGGCATCAATTAATCCTGGCAGACTCCAGTCAAATGTTTCTACATCAGTTATATTACCGCTTAATTTGTAAAGACTTGTATAGGAATTAGAGTAATAAAATCCATCCTCGCTATCCTGCGGATAATTTGTCGAATCAAAAAATGTCCTGTTATGCGAATAGATCCTTACGCCATTATTTTCCGGATCCCTGTTCCTGTTTTCCACAAGAAAATATTCCTGACTGCTCATCAGCACTTTGAATATTGTAGAATCACGGCTTATATCCTTGGAGCTTGTCGGAATTTTAAAATTTTGCATACCGGTAGATACGACAACAGGATCAACCCACCCAAGATAAATTTTTTCCCAGGCTGATGGCTCAGGCGGAAAGAAACCATTATAGCTGAATAAAGATTGACCATCCATTAATCCGAATCTTCCAATTGCAGTTACCCCGGTAGAAGTATTAAAC
>JAGPCH010000153.1 GCA_018058125.1 Ignavibacteria bacterium
TTTGCCTGTCGGCTGGTTCAAACACTTTCTGGTCATATCTTGGTTTAATATTTCTTTCTTTTGGAAATACCCAAAGCTGAAGCAGATTAATTTCATCTGTTTTCGAATTGTTGAATTCAGAATGAGTTAGTCCGCTTCCGGCTGACATTATCTGAACTTCATTTTTACGGATTACTTCTTTATTTCCCGTACTGTCTTTGTGCGCAAGTTCACCGGTCAAAGGGATCGTAATTATTTCCATGTTGTCATGCGGGTGAGTGCCAAAGCCTTCTCCACCCTGTATAATGTCATCATTTAAAACTCTGAGAACCCCGAATCTTGTTCTTTCAGGATTGTAATAGTTTGCAAAACTGAAAGAGTGATGAGCATCCAGCCAGCCGTGATTTGCGTGTCCCCTGTCTTCTGCTTTATGAATTACCTTTTCCATTTTATTTTCTCCTGTTTGTTTATTATGATTATTTATTTGAAATTTTATTTTGATGCAATTGTAAATTTAATATTAAATTCATCATCGATCATTTTATCACCTATGTCCGGGAAAAACTTTCCTGATCTGTATTTTATGTCCCATAATAATCTGTCAATGTTAAAATCAGCTGATGCTGTTATACCATTATCGCCGATATTTACTTTTGCTGGAAACGAAATATTCTTTGTAATTCCTTTTATTGTAAGATCTCCGTTAATTTTATAATTGTTGCCGGTACCATCAGACAATGGATCAATAGAAGTAATCACAAATTTTCCGGTAGGAAATTTTTCCACTGAGAAGAAATCGTCTGATTTCAAATGTCCGGTGAGCTTAGCATTAGATTCAGCATCCTCAATATCAAGTACTTTTATACTGTTGAAATCAATTGTAAAGTTGCCACCTGTTAGTGTTCCGCCATCTTCCATGAGTTCACCGCTAGTGATGTTTACAGTTCCGTTATGCTGCCCGGTTACTTTCTTTGCGGTCCATTCCAGTTTGCTTTGCTCTGGAATGAGTTCAGATTTATTTCCTTTGTTAGATGCTGCTGTTCCCGTTGATTTATTATCCTGCAGAGCTACTTCCTTTGTTTCAGAACATCCTGTCATTATTGAAATTGAAAATGCCAGAGCTATCAAAAACATCGATCTGTTTCTTGTTAATTTTTTCATTTTATTTTTTATAAGTTATTAAAAATTGGTAAAATTTAATTTATTATTTATTCTAACCTCTTAGTTTATCCAGAAGATCATTTAGTGTTTTCGCTTCACTTTTATTTAAATTTTTTAAGACGCTTTCAAAATTTTCTTCTGTTGATTGTATTTTCTCAAGCAGCTTAATACCTTTCTCAGTGATCACAATATCCACACATCTTTTGTCATCAGACTTTTGCTTCCTGACAACCAGCTTTTTATCTTCAAGTCTGTCAACTATCCTCGACGCGTTTGACATTTTATCCATCATTCGCTCGATCAGTAAATTTACAGTCGATGGATTAGGGTGCTGTCCTTTAAGTATTCTTAAAATATTGTATTGCTGTGTGGTTAGGTTGTAAGGCTTTAGCATTCCGTGACTCTTAAGAGATATCCAGCCGCCTGTATAAAGTAAATTCACTACAAGCTTTTGATATTCACTCCTGAAACTTTCCTGTTTGATCTCTGATTCTAATTTCATGAAAGTATTTATGTTATCTTAAAGTATTACAAATATATGTATATACATTTAATGTGTCAACACCATTATATATGTATATACATACTTCTAAAATTCAATTCGATCTGTTAAACTTATCTATTTGCATTTTCTATTGTTCCACTCTCCCATTCTTTTCCAGGGAGAGGGACTATGGGAGTGGCTTTAAAACAAAAAAGGCGGTATGACCCGCCTCTTAATAAATTTTATAAATTTTACAAATCTTATAAATTGAAAATCCTTAATCAGTCACCTTCATCACAAGATTCTCCGAATTACCATTCACTTCCGGATAGTACATCAGCATTCCCTGAGCAGGATTTATATTAAACTCTCCCGGGATCTGAACCTGCATGATATATGAGAATTCATAGACACCTTTGCCAATATATGTCGCAAAGAATGTCACCTTGTCGTCTCTGATATCTTTATCTGCATACCACCATCTCCAGTAATAATATCCGTACCCTTCATAATTATTCTCGCCTTCTATCTTAAATGCCCAGTCGTCTTTTATAACTTCAGCTCCGGATGGCAGAGGATCTTCGAGCATGAAATACTGATAGTCTTCGCTTTTAGAGTGAACTCTCAGTTTCACAAGTATCTCATCTCCCGATTTCACATTCCCGTCAAAATAATTTTTCTTATATGTTATTTTATCTTCAATATAAGAAGGATATTTTTCCAGTTTGAAATACTCTCTCTCGACCCTGAAACCTTCCTCATTTGCGGAGATAGTATTCAATGAATTAAAGTAATTCAATGTAGATGAAAAATATACTTTACCAGAGCCTGACTTCTCTATTCTGATCTCATTCTCACCGGTCTTTAATTTTTCATTCTGAATCACAACCGGAACTCCTTTCAGATATACGTCTGCTGAAGTCATCCTTTTTTCAAATACTATATCGCCGTTTAATGTAACTCTAACGGTATAGTCAGGATTTAACTCATTTGACGTTTTCAGATAATCTGTCATGGCATAAATTATCATTGCAGTCTCCTGCGTGTTTCTCCATGAAGTTCCCTGTCTCTGTGTCAGAAGCCATCTTACCACTTTGTCTTTAAGCTCAGATTTGCTGTCAATATTTACAAGAGCTTTCAGAGCCATTGCAGTGGTCTGAACTTTATCATTCTGCCATCTGTAATGAAACTGTAAACCTTCCCAGTATGCTGCGCCTTCGCCGGTTTGTTTTACGTTTTTTATCAATTCAGATAAGGTCTCTTCAGCTTTACTGTTATCACCGATCAGCTTCCAGCTCAATGCTATCAGACTTCTTGCATAATCATTTATCTCAGAAGATCTTATTTTGCTGATCTCTTCCCCAAGATAATCCTTATCTTTTTCATTAATGCCGGCAAGTACATAGATCATATATGCTCTGGTAGTAGCATCTGTATCAGTTGATTTGAGCTGACGTTTTATGGATGAAATTCCTTTTTTTAATACACCATCACTTACATCATAACCGGCTGATCTTGCTATGTTCAATCCGTAAACAACATAAGCTGTCATGAAAGGATTGCCGTCATCATTCTGCCACCATCCCCAGCCGCCGTTTGAGTTCTGAAATCCATAGAGTCTTTGCAAACCTTTATTGACCATAAGCGGAAGATCTTTCGCCATTGCATCGCTTACAGGAATGTTAAGATCTTTGAATGTATTTGCGACTATGACAGTCGGAAGGAATCTGCTCATCGTCTGCTCAACGCAGCCATACGGATAGCCAATCAGTTCATCCATGGATGTCAGCAATGTAGATGCAAGTGACGGATCAACTGCTATTGTGATCTCACTGCTTCTGAGATCCGTTCCGGTCGGGATATTTAAAATTTTAGTTTCGGTTTTATTCTGATCCGAGAAATCGGCTATTGCAGTCTCAGTGATCTTCAGACCTTTTGGCTGTAATGGTACTTTCACTTCCATTGCATCCGATTCTTCATCAGTAAGAGCTTCTGAATAAAGCTTTGCCTCGCCTATCGGCTGTATCACTCTGATCTTCCAGTCAAGTCTAACATCTGTATTCGGTGCAATGCTGATCGTTCTTTCATTTGACTCATCCATCAGAAAAACATTCTCACCTGTGAATTTTACTTTAGTCTGTTTTTCCGTGTTTAAATAATTGTGAACAATAGTTGAGATCACAAGCTCATCATTCTCCTGCAAAAATCTCGGAGTCTCCATTCTTATCAGAAGATCCTTTCTCGTGATAACTGTAGAAACCATCTGCCCGACTTTTGTATCTTCTGTTATGACTCTCGAAGTGATTCTCCATGTTGTAAGATTATCCGGATATTTCACATCGACTATTGCATAACCCTCGCCGTCTGTAACTGTATAAGGTGACCAGAATATTGCATCACGGAAGTCGGAGCGGACGTCGGGGCTTACAAATTCACTGTTAATAATCCTTCCACTTTGATCAGGTGAAATTTTACCTCTTTCTCCTTTTATCTCTACTTCATCAGTATACATTCTGCTCTTAAAATCTTCTGATTCACCATTGACACTTGTTGGAGCTAACTCCTGTATCATTCCATCAGATTCTTTTTTTGCTTTCAAAATTTCATTATTGACATCATCATAAATTAATTCAAGAGTGAGTGACTGTCTTTTCCTTAAACTAAATTCAATAACTTCTTCTCCTTCGCTGTAATCATTATAAACTCTGATATTAAAATCTCCTTCAGGAAGTTTGAATTCGAAATTTCCTTCGACATCAGTTATAGCAGCATTATAATCCCCATTAATAACAATTATTGCATTTGAAATTGGTGTTTTATTTAGATTCAATAGTCTCCCTTTCACAGTTCCAAGATTTTCATTATTTAAAGATTTTATATTAAACTTCTCATAAATAGTAATCAGCCTCGACTGCCCGTAGCTGTTATTATTACTAATATATCCGGTCGATACACCAGTACTCCTCTGTCCATAGAAAAACTTTCTGATGTCTTTTGTATTGTCTTCTTTAATAGAATAAATGCTTTCATCCACTACACCGATAGAAACTTCAGCATTTCTGACCGGACTGCCGTAATTGTCGAGTACACGAACTTTAAGCTGACCTGTTTCTTTTGGTTTGTAGATTAGTTGTGATGGTTCGATCTGAACTGTTAGAAATTTCTCTTCAGGAATTGTCAGTACATTCTTTGAAGTATTATAGAACTGTCCTTCAAATACATAATTAACATTGATCTCAAATCCGCCGTTGTATTTTTCTGTGATCGGAATATCTATCATTGATGAAATTCCTGAAAACTTCTGAACTTTGTAAGAAAGTATGTCATCTGTATTTGTAGTGATCAGAACATTTGCATCGGGATTGGTAATTAAAATCAATGCATGACAGACTTCGCCTACTTTATAACTTTCTTTATCCGGAATGATCTGCACTCCGCCTGACTGATTATAGTACCACCACATGTTACCGGT
>JAGPCH010000002.1 GCA_018058125.1 Ignavibacteria bacterium
TGATAATAAAATAAGGATCTACATTACTTTGTCTGAGATAGCCTGCATTAAGTTTTAGCTGAGGAAGGAACTGGGATTTAACTTCACTTATCTTTTCTTTACTACCGGCGATTCTGGACCGGGAAATATTCAGGTCATTACTATTCTTAAAACTGATGTTAATGCTTTCCTCAGGTGTTAATATCAGATTTTGGGCTGAAACAATTCCTGTCAGCGAAAAAAATAATAAAAAGACATGTATGCAAAATTTCATTTAACTATTCTCTTTTATTAAATGTATAAAGGCATTTTCGAGAGAAGGAGGGATTTTTCTGATATCAGATATTATTATATTATTTTCTCTCAGAATGTTTTCAATTTTTTTCACATTTATTGATTCATACTCAGATGAAACATTCAGTCTGTCGCCGAAAATCTGAACATCATACATATCAATTTCATTTAACAATCTGTATGCTTTTCTTACCGGGGAGCAAACTACTTCGACTATATCCTGATTCATTACAGATTTTATATTAGCGGGTGTATCATATGCAAGCAATTTACCCTTATCTATCATAGCAATTTTATTGAATCTCTCGGCTTCATCCATATATGGAGTTGATATTATAATTGTAATATCCTCTTTTAGCAGATTAGAAAGTATTATCCAGAATTCCCTTCTTGATACAGGGTCTACTCCTGTGGTTGGCTCATCAAGAAAAATAATTTTTGGTCTGTAAATTAAAGTGCAAGATAAAGCCAGTTTTTGCTTCATCCCTCCCGACAATTTTCCTGCCGTAAAATTTCTGAATTTTGTAAGCCTTGTAAATCCAAGCAGTTCGTCTCTTCTTTTACTGAAATCTTTTAATCCGTGAATGCTTGCAATGAATTCTATATTCTCATCTACTGTCAGGTCCGTATATAGGCTGAATCTCTGAGACAGATATCCTATGTCATTTTTTATTTTACTGATTCCCTCAGGTATTTTTATTCCAAGTACCTCAGCCTCACCCGAATCATGCCCCAGTAACCCGCATAAAATTTTTATAAGTGTTGTTTTGCCTGCTCCGTCAGGTCCGACAAGTCCGAATATAATATTTTTTCTGACTGAGATATTAATGTTGTCGAGTACCTTTAGATTCCCATAACTTTTATTCAGATCTTTTATTACGATTGCATTTTCCAAATCACATCAGTTTAAGATTAATTTTGCATCTGCCGGCATTCCGGATTTCAGGTCGAGTTCGGAATTTGGAATTCTGATCTTTACTGCATAAACTAATTTGGTTCTTTCTTCCTTTGTCTGAATGCTTTTTGGAGTAAACTCTGCTTCAGGAGATATATAAATAATTTCTCCTTTATAGATTTTATCCTTGTAAGAATCTATTGACACTTCAGCAATTTGCCCAAGCTTTACTTTTCCAAGCTCGGGTTCAGTAATATAAATGAATAAATTTACTGTTTTTAAATCTGAAATCTTAAGTACAGATGATCCGGGAGTTACATATTCCCCAGTTTCGGAATATTTTTTTGAAACAATGCCTGTGACGGGAGATTTAATTGTGCAGTCATCTATATTTTGCTGAATGAGCTCCATGCTCACTTTGTTTTTTTCAACGTTAGCCTTTGCTGATTCAATCTCTTCCTTTCTGGTAATATTTTTTATCTTTGTTAAATTTTCATTTGCGCTGTTATACTGATTCAAAGCAATCTCATATTTCGTAAGTACATCTTCGAGCTGCTTTAAAGTGATAGTATATGTCTCATAAAGCTTTTGAAACCTTTCCTTATCCGCTGCAGCCTGATCAAGATTTATTTCAGCAGATTCCACCTGATCCTGAGCTAATTTAATATCTTCTTTCCTCGCGCCGGATAAAAGCAGATCCAGTTGAGCCTGCGCTATATCAACTCCTGCTGCAGCCTGTCTCAGCTGAATATCCAGAAGCTCATGGTCAAGTATGACAAGAATATCATTTTCTTTAATGACACTTCCTTCGTCAACTAAAATATCACGGATCTGTCCGGCAATCTTTGAACTGATAGTGACATCAGTAGCTTCAATTGTACCGGATGCATTTATCTCATTTTCAGGTTCTTTTTCCTTGCATCCGATAACTTCAAGTGATATCAGTATCACTGTGATCAGTAAAAATAATTTCATAGATTTTTTTTGAATAAACCAAACTGAATTTAACTGAATAGATTATTTATATTCATACCAAAATGTGATCCTCGGAACTACGTCTGTTGTATATTTAGCATTCTGCAATGGCTTGGGAGTAAATGCGTTAAGCCAGATATTAGGCATGATATGAACATCAGGAGCCGGTGTAATATCAAGTCCGGCTGTCATAAAGCTCTGATAGAATCCTGTATTTGAATTATTAATATCCTGATTAAAATAATCATATCTTAAGAAATAATTCAATTCATCACTGATGATATTCTGACTTATAAAAACACTTAATCCATAAGGCACAATATCAGAACTTTCCGCAGTAGCGCTTGTATTGAAATTGCTGTTTATCTGAAAAAAATTCTCGATTCCTATGCTGATAAAATCATTTTTATAACCGACAAAATTATTCAGAGTTGTTTTACTTTTATTGCCTCCTGAAGATGAATAATCAGTATAAAAACTTGCAAGCAGATTTTTTTCAAGAAAATTTCCGAACAGGGTAGCATATACTTTTTTATATTTATTTTGCTCGATTTTATTTCCGCTTCCGTTTCCAATCATGGCATAATATCCGAAATCACTTTGTTCATCAAAAACACCTGATACCATAAATCCGAAGTCTCTTGAACTGACAATCCCCCGCTGATCCATAATGGTTTTTTCAACTGATCTGTAACTCCACCATCTTTCACTTGTAAATGAATAAGCAGGTGTCGGCATTATTCCGAGTAGCATGTTTGTTCTTGGTAAAACATTTGTCCATCTTACAAATGCATCTTTTACAAGAACACCGATATTTCCGTCCGGTAAAGTATCCGGTCCGTCATAAGATAATGAAAACCAACTGTCAAAATTACGATTAAATTTATAATTTACACCGAAATTAACTCTTCTGAAAGCAAAAGCATTGAAGTCTTTAACATAGGGTGAATATTGCAGATTGTTTCCTGTAGAATCCCCTCCTGCTTTTAAAAAAAAGTCTCCAAAAATATTTCCTTTGAAAGTAAATTTGGATTCTCCTGATTTTCCCTGATCTGATTGTGAATGAACATTGCCGTATGTAATAATGATAAATAATAAGAATAGAATAATACGTTTCATTAATTTTATGTTTTATTGTTTTAATAAAAATTTTATAAAATTAGCGATTGTAATTTAAATTTTCAGTTGTATTATAAATAAGCATTTCAATATGTTATCCGGGGAATTTTAATTTAGAATTCCAGAAAATGAAGAGATTACATTAAAATCAATTTTAAAAATTAATCAATTGTAATAAAGCATTATTTTTAAGAATTTTGTAAAAAATCAAACCCTTTATGAAGAATATTCTTTTTCCTACAGACTTTTCACCGAATGCGGATAATGCTTTAAATTATGCAGTCGAGATAGCAAGAAAGATCAAAGGTAATCTTATTCTATTTCATGCCTACAGTGTTCAATTAATTGACCCAAACATGCCGGCCGAAATTTACCTGTCAGCTTATCAGGAAGAGGAAAAATCTGCCAAAGAAAATCTGGAAACGCTAAGCAAAAGACTTATCGAATCTAATAAAGGAGATGATGGAAGCAGTTTGTTTAATATTGATACTATAGTTTCTCAGGGTCTGGTTGTGGATGAAGTACTGGCTCTGTCGGATGAGTTTAAAATTGACATGATCATAATGGGAACACACGGAGCTAGCGGAATTACTGAGTTCATTTTAGGAAGCAATACAGCAAGCGTCATAGAAAAAGCGTCAATTCCTGTACTGGCTATTCCTCATAACATTGATTACAGCAATATAAATAATATTGTATATGCTTATGACGATATAATGTCCGGTCTTCCGAAATTTAACCGCCTTCTTGACTTCGCAAAAATTTATGACTCCGAAATCACACTTCTTCATATAATTGAATCCGGTAAAGATACTACCGAGCTAAATAAGAAAGAGTTTGAGAAAATTAAAGGTGCTGTAAACTATGGAAAGATTCGACTCGAACTTGTGAAAGAAGAAAACATTTTAGAAGGGATCAATGATTATGTGAATTCAAATAATGTTGATATCCTGGCAATGACAATTAAAAAAAGATCACTTTTTGATAAAATATTCAGCAGAAGTTTAACAAAGAAAATGGCATATCATACCAAAGTACCGTTGCTTGCGCTGCATAAATAAAACTGATTCTTTTTTCCCGGTTTTTTGTATATAAATAATAAGAATAATTTAAGAAGTATGATTGATTATATTCTTCATTATTGTTATTCATTACTAACTACTAACTATTAACTATTAACTGATCATTTTGTCTGAAAAACTTTTTTTATTCGATGCAATGGCTATGATATACAGAGCTTACTTTGCCATGATCTCCAGCCCTTTGATAAACTCAAAAGGAAAAAATACTTCCGCAGTGTTTGGTTTTACAAACTCTCTCATCAAAATACTCGATGATGAAAAACCCGATCATATCGCTGTTTGCTTTGATACCGCCTCCCCTACTTTCAGACATAAAGAATATCCATTATACAAAGCCCAGCGTCAGGAAATTCCTTCTGACATGCCTTGGCAGATCGACAAGGTAAAGGAAGTTGTCAAAGCTTTTAACATACCTATGATAGAACTTGACGGATATGAAGCTGATGACATAATCGGAACTCTCGTCAAACAGGCTGAGAAAGAAAAAGTGTTAAGCTATATGGTGACTCCGGATAAAGATTATATGCAGCTTGTTTCAGATAAAATATTCATGTATAAGCCTGCAAGAAATCTCTACGGGAGTAAAATGTCAGAGGTTGACATAATAGATATTGAGGGAGTAATAAAGAAATTCGGAGTTCCCCCTGAAAAAGTAATTGAAGTACTTGGACTTATGGGTGATACCTCGGACAACATACCCGGTATAAAAGGAGTAGGCGAAAAAACTGCCACCAGTTTGATTCAGGAATTCGGATCAATTGAAAATTTGTATAACAATATTGACAGGGTGACCAAGCCAAAACTAAAAGAGAATATTATTAATCATAAAGCGGAAGCTCTTCTTTCATACAGACTTGTAACAATTGATACACATGTTCCGCTCAACATAAATTTTCACAATCTTAACAAACAGGAAGCCGACAGTAAAAATCTCGCTGCTCTGTTTGAGGATCTTGAATTTAAAACTCTGACCCGTAAATTTTCGAAAGGAGATTCCGGAGAAGAATTAATCGAGATAATAGAGACTTCTTCAACTGTTAAAAAGAGTATTAAACCTGATAATATTCAGGTCAGCATTACTCCTGAAAAAAAGATTATTAAAACCATAAAGGATGTAGAACATGTTTATAAGATCATCAAATCTGAGAATGAATATTTGCAATTTTTAAAAAAGTTATCTTATGAACCAATTGTAAGTTTTGATACAGAAACAGACGGACTAGATTCCATGTGCTGTAATCTTGTCGGAATGTCTTTTGCATTTGAAGATAATGCCGCATACTATGTACCTGTCCATGGTAAGACACAGGGTAAATCTGTAAAGAAGATAGAACAATCGCTGTTTGATGATCAGCCAAAAGAAGACGGAAAGGGAAAGAAAGCAGCTGAAAACGGAATTGAAATAAATTTTGCAATTGAAAAGATCAAACCGGTTCTCGAAAGTAAAAAGTTAAAATTTGTCGGGCAAAATATAAAATATGATTATCTTGTAATGAGAAATTACGGAATTGAAATGCAGAATATTTATTTTGATACACTTATCGGCGCTTTTATTTATCAGCCTGATGGCTCTCATGACATGGATTCAATTTCAGAAAAATATCTTGAATACAAACCTGTTTCCATTAAAGAACTGATAGGCAAAGGCAAAGATCAGATATCGATGGATAAAGTTGATATTGACATTGCAGGAGAATATGCTGCTGAAGATGCAGACATTACTCTGCAACTATTCCATAAGATAAAGTATGAACTTGGCAAAATTGACATGTTAAGACTTTGTGAAGAGATCGAGTTTCCACTTATAAAAGTACTTGCCGAAATGGAATTCGCAGGCTTTAAGATAGACGAAAAAATATTGTCTCTGCTCAATAAGGAAACAGAAAAACTTATAAAAGAGTATGAAGCCAAGATCTATAAAGCGGCTGGTGAAAAATTCAATATAAACTCAACACAGCAACTGTCCGAAATACTCTTTAATAAATTAAATCTCACTCCTGTAAGAAAAACCAAGACAGGATATTCTACTGATGTTAAAGTTCTGGAAGAATTAAAATATCAGCATGAGATCGCATCCCTTCTTGTTGATTACAGAATTCTAACAAAGCTTAAGTCTACTTATCTTGACGGATTAAAAAAAGCAATTAACCCAAAAACGAAAAGAGTTCATACTGTCTTTAATCAGATCGCAGCAGCCACCGGAAGGATCTCAAGCAATAATCCTAATCTTCAGAATATTCCAATAAGAACGGAAGTCGGCAGAAGTCTCAGAAAAGCATTTGTTCCGGAGAATAATTCTTATGTAATTTTATCTGCGGATTATTCTCAGATAGAGCTAAGAATCATGGCGCATTATGCTGATGATGAAAATATGATAAATGCTTTTAAGAGAAATCATGACATTCATACGGAGACGTCCATGAGAATATTTAATCTGAAATCCAAAAGTGATGTCACAGCTGGTATGAGACGTAAAGCAAAAGAAGTTAATTTCGGAATAATATACGGTATAGGTGCATTCGGACTTGCCAACAGACTAGAGATAAAGAACTCCGAAGCAAAAGATATTATAGAAAGATATTTCAGGGAATATCCTAAGGTCAGGGATTATATGGAAAGAACAAAACAGTTTGCTCACGAGAATGGCTATGTTGAAACCCTTATGGGCAGAAGAAGATATCTAAGTCAGATCAACAATCAGAATGCAGCTGCGCGGGCTGAAGATGAAAGAGCCGCAATCAATATGCCTATACAGGGAACAGCGGCTGATATGATCAAAATAGCAATGACGGATATTTATAATGAATTTGTAAAAAATAAATTTGAATCAAAAATGCTGCTTCAGGTTCATGACGAACTTGTATTTGAAGTTAAAAAAACCGAACTTGAAAAAGTAAAGAAAATTGTCATTAGCAAAATGAAGAATGCATTGAAGCTCAATGTTCCTATAGAAGTGGAAGTCGGAACGGGTGAAAACTGGTTTGAAGCGCACTAGTTTGATTTGGGATTTGGAATTTCAGATTTGGGATTTTTTGATTTTTTAAAAAAAATATTTCATAGTGAGATTATAAGATTTTGAAATAAAAGCTATCAAGGATGCAGTAAATTCTCTGGATGTCCAAGCTATTGTTTTTTTGTTTGGGTCAGGAGTTGATGACAGTAAAAAAGGCGGAGATATTGATTTGATCATAGTTTCAGACAAACTGAATTTTGACGATAAATATAAGATCTATTCTTTGATCACACATACATTGGAAGATGAGAAAATTGATATCATTATATATAATGAAAAGGAAAAAAAATATTTTGCAGAAGAGTCATTAAAAAATAGTCTGCGGCTATGAATTCGATTAATTTTCAGTTCTAAACAACACTGTCAAAAGAATCAATCGAAACTGCAGGGAAAAGTATGATATTTAAAAATTTTACATAATTATTAACTACTAACTTATTAATTAATTAAATGATCATTGTAACAGGAGGTTCAGGATTCATCGGTAGCGCATTGATATGGCGTTTAAATCAGCTTGGACATAAAGACATAATCATCGTTGATAAATTCAGTAAAAATGACAAATGGAAAAATCTTGTCAATCTTGAATATGCAGATGTTTTTGATAAAGATGATTTCGGACATATGGTGCAGGGAGATTTTTTAAAGAACTTTGAGATCGATACTATTTTCCATCTCGGAGCATACAGCTCTACAACAAAAAGAAATTTTGACAAACTCCTTAAGAACAATTATGAGTATTCAAAATTTCTTTGCGAAAAAGCAATTGATAATAATATAAGATTCATTTATGCATCATCAGCAGCGACTTACGGTGACGGTTCGCTCGGATATGAAGATGATGAAAGCAAATTACATACTCTTAAACCACTTAACGGTTATGGTTATTCTAAACACATGTTTGATCTTTGGGCAAGACGAAGCCGGGTACTTGACAAAATAGTTGGATTGAAATATTTTAACATTTACGGACCAAATGAATATCATAAAAAAGACATGCGAAGCGTAGTCAACAAAAGTTTTCATCAGATAAAGGAAACCGGTAAAGCACGATTATTTAAATCTTCTAATCCTGAATTTTCCGACGGCGGACAAAGCAGAGATTTTCTTTATGTAAAAGATGCTGTTAACATGACTTTATATTTCTGGGATAATAAAATTGTGAGCGGAATTTATAACATTGGTACAGGCGAAGCAAACAGTTTTAATCAGCTTATAAAACCAATTTTCAAAACTCTCGGGGTAAATGAAAATATTGAATATTTTGATATGCCTGAAATTTTAAAGGAAAAATATCAGTATTATACCAAAGCCGATATAAGCAAGATCCGAAAAGCCGGATATATTGATAAGATCACAAACATAGAGCAGGCAGTTGAGGATTATGCAGGAAATTATCTGAATACTTCAGACCCGTATCTAAAATAAGTATTGAGTATTGAGTATTGAGTATTGAGTAAAAATAATTTTAATTAAATAAATAACAAATGAAACAATTAATTGTACTGTTTATAATTTTAATGTTAACAGGTAGAACTTTTTCAGAAGACCTTCCTCATTACATGACAGAACGTGAAAAGGAGTTATATAAAAATTACTTATCACCCGGAAGTAATACTGATGATACAAATCCCCCGCCGACACCTGTAAGGACAATGGCTGAGTGGGAGCAGGTACGTGGAATAATTGTTGCGTGGAATCAATTTACTCCAATTGTAAGGCAGATTGTTGATTATGCGCAGGAAGAAGGTTTGGTTTTTATAGTATGTACGGATTCAAACACTGTGAAATCATATCTTACTAGCGGAAGCGTCCCTCTTGTTAATTTAAAATTTGTAATAGCTTCATTGAACAGTGTATGGTGCAGGGATTACGGTCCATGGGCTGTATATTCAGGAATTTCTGACAGTCTGAAACTGATAGACTGGACTTATAACAGACCGAGACCTTTAGATGATCAGATGTCAGTTGCGTTCGCAAATACAATCAATACTCCATTATTTCAGACAATTACTGAACCAAATAAATTAATTGCTACCGGCGGAAATTTTATGGTTGATGGTAACGGTACTGGATTTTCTTCCAAACTGATAATTAACGAAAATCCGAATCTTTCTGTAAGTCAGGTTGAAGGTATATTAAATTCATATATGGGCATTAACCGTTATGTTAAAATGGAAGTGCTTCCCTTTGACGAGATACATCATATTGACATGCATATGAAATTACTGGATGAAGAAACTATTTTGGTTGGCGAATATCCTGCAGGTGTAGCTGACGGTCCTCAGATCGAAGCAAATATTCAGTATATTCTTAATAATTATCAGACCTGTTACGGAAGACCATACAAGATAGTACGAATTCCTATGCCACCAAGTGCAACAGGCCAGTATCCTCCATCATCAAATTATTATACTTATACAAACTCCGTCTTTATCAACAAAACAATCATTGTTCCGGTCTATGGACTTTCTCTTGACTCAACAGCTTTGAGGATTTACAGGGAGAATTTACCCGGATATAATGTAGTCAGTATTAATGCATCTTCAATGATCGCCTCACTGGGAGCTATACATTGTATTACAAAAGAGATCGGTGTTGATGAACCTGTATTCTTTTCACATCCTAAACTTTTAAACACAGTAAATACTTCTACTCCATATGAGGTTAAATCCTATATCAAAACTTCATCCGGAGTTGCTTCGGCTAAAGTATACTGGAGAACAGATACTACACAAGCTTACAATTCAGTCAATATGACTATGGCTTTGGATACTTTCAGAGCAAATATCCCGGCACAACCGTTTGGAACGCAGATATATTATTATATTTCAGCAACTTCCAATTCAGGCAAAACAAATACAAAGCCGATTACTGCTCCTGAAGGTTATATTAAATTCATTATTGATAATTCAACATCTGTTAATCAGAACTTAACTTCCCCGGAAAGTTTTTCACTTAGTCAGAATTTTCCTAATCCATTTAACCCGGAAACTATAATCCGGTTTAATATCGGTGCAAAAAGTAATGTAAGTCTTAAGATATTCGATGTAAATGGAAAGGAAATTTTGGAAGCAGTAAATGACCAGATGAATGAAGGTAGCTATGATTATAAATTTAATGGGCTGAACTTGCCGAGTGGAATTTATTTTTATTCACTTTCTGCTGATGGTGTTTTACTTGATACAAAACGTATGATTCTTCTTAAATAGTAAATAGTTAGTAGTTAATAAAATAATTTATAGAAAAACCCGTTTGATATGATCAAACGGGTTTTTTTATTATTTCAAAGCTTTATAATGAAAGCTTTAATTTACTGCAAGTTTCTTTTTTTTTAAAATAACTTTAAGTGCTTTTACTTTAACAACTTTATGAACTCTTCAATGCTTCTTCATTCATCAGATACTGAGTTACAAGTCTCACACCTGCACCTGTAGCATATTTTGGATAAAAATCCTGTTTGCTGTCTCTCATGGCAGTTGCGGCTACATCAATATGAGCCCAGGGATAATTACCGATAAATCTTTTAAGAAACATTCCCGCTGTAATTGTTCCTGCTTGCCTGCCTGTTCCGGAATTTTTTACATCTGCGATATCCGAATCAATAAATTTATCATACTCATCCCACAAAGGAAGCTGCCAGACTCTGTCATAAGATTCCATACCTGCTTTATATAATTTGTCAATAAGATCCTGATCATTTCCCATGACAGCGGAAGTTACATTTCCAAGCGCAACAACAACAGCACCGGTAAGTGTTGCCATGTCAATTACTGACACTGGATTGAATTCTGAAGCATAAGACAGCGCATCAGCGAGGATAAGTCTGCCTTCTGCATCAGTATTATCTATTTCAATTGTTTTACCGTTGTATGCGGTGATGACATCACCCGGTTTAAGTGAATTTCCGTCAGGCATATTTTCGACCATTGGTATAAGTCCAACAAGATTTATCTTTAATCCGAGCTGCGAGACAGCTTCTACTATTCCTATAGCAGCAGCGCTTCCGCACATATCCATTTTCATATTAGCCATTCCCGGAGAAGGCTTTAGAGATATACCGCCACTGTCAAATGTTACTCCTTTTCCTACGACGACATAGGGTTTCTCTTCCTCTTGTCCCCCATTGTATTTCAAAATAAGAAATTTGGGTTCATGTCTGCTTCCTTTTGCAACCTCCAGTACACCTCCCATTTTTAATTTCCTGATATCATCAAGATTTAAAACTTCAGCGGTATAATTTCTTGTTTCAGCCCTTTCCAGAATAAGATCACTGTAAGATTCCGGATAAAGCATGTTTGAAGGTTCGTTTCCAAGATCTCTTGCAAAAGTAGTTGCATTTCCAATAATTCCGCCTGTCTTAACTCCCTTTTCCATGTCCTTTGAATATTTTTCCGTTAGTTTTTTATCAGCAAAGAAAACCGCTTCTTTAATAAAGGTAGCATCTTTCTTTTCTTTGGAAGTATAATATTTCGTGAAATAATAATTACCAAGTATACTTCCTACTCCCTGTGCACTGGCAATATCAGCAATACTGCAGGGAAGACTGTCATCATTTAAAACTTCTATCGCAACTTTTTTTATCTTAAGTGAATGCGCCTTCTTAATGATCCTCGAAACTGCGATCCTAATATTTTCAAGCGTTATATCTTCTCTTTTACCTAATCCGCTTAAAATTATCCTGTGCTTGTTTGTATATAACAGAGCAGCCTGACCCTTTTTCCCTCTAAAATCTTCCAGACTGAGTTCGGATATTTTAGTCTTCAGTAACATTTGAATCTTCTTTAGCTGTTCATCAAACAATTTCTTATCTTCAAAGCAAAGAAACAAATAAGCATCAGCCTTTAATTTTTCAATTCCTGATTTTTCAAATTTTATTTTCATTCTGAGATTTTGATTTTTTAATCTAAATATTTATTTATTCTTTTTAAAATGTTTTCTTTCAGTTCTTTTAGCGTAGTGTTTCTAACGTTAGCTCCTGCTGCATTCTTATGACCTCCGCCATCAAACTCAACAGCTAATTCATTTACTTTGATCTCACCTTTTGACCTGAAGGAAATCTTTATATTATCTTTTAATTCTACCAGAATGACACCGAGTTTGACACCTGAAATATTCATAATAATCGACGAAAATCCTTCAACGTGATCAATATTGAGGTTAAGTTCGCGGAAGTCATTCTGTGTCACTGTGCCGATTACAACTTTTTCATTATTATAGAACTCCAGGCTTTCTATAAAACGTGCTGATAATTTCAGATTATCCATTGTTGTAGTTGCATAAACATGTTCATACAATGAAACAGGATCTGCACCTTTCACTATCAGATCTGCACACATGATAAAAACATTCTCATCAGTTCTGGGATATCTGAATGATCCGGTATCTGTCATTATACCGATATACAGAGCTGAAGCTACTTCTTTTGTGATTAGTTTCTCATTGTCATATCTCATGTAATCATAAAGAATTGAACAATTTGATGGATATTCTGTATTGGAAATATAAGCTGAGTAAGATTCAGGTTTAAGACCGGTATGATGATCAATACAAACTTTTTTTGCATTTGATTTTATAATAAAAGGTTCCATTGACCTGGTTCTGGAAAATTCATTTGTATCCAGTAAAACTATGACATCAGCTTCATCTATAAGTTTCGAATTTTCAATCTCATTCTCAGAAAAGACTTTTATTTCATTATTTACATCAAGAAATTTCAGGTTGTGGGGAGTTTTAGAATGGTTAATTATAAACGGTGATTTGCCTTTAAGCTTCAGAAATTCATTTAAAGCAATTACGCTTCCAATTGCATCACCATCCGGAACAACGTGTGTGGTCAGAATTATATTATCACAAGTGTCCAGTAAGTCTTTTACTTCTTTAAAATTTTTATTCAATTATTTTTATTAGTGAAAAAATAAAGATAACTTATATATGTTTTTTTAACAATCGATTAATTATTGTAAGGTAAGCATAGCTTGAAATAAATCCTGCTGAATAGATTTTATGAATATTAATTTAAAAAGTAAAATACTAATTTTGCACTAATATTATATACAAAAAAATAAAAATAATTAGATAAATTTGAGTTCAAACAGTGCAATTAAATTTTTTACTGTATTTTTTTTCATTTTAACTTTAAAACTAGTTTTTACAGATTTAGTCTTCTCTCAGGAAATTGAACCGCGAAATTATGCTAACATTCCAAAAGGATTCAATGCAGTTGCCCTTGCTTATACTTATTCTACAGGTGATATAGTATCCGATGCATCATTACCTCTTCAGGATTTTTATATTAAAGCAAGTACGCCTGTGCTGGCTTATGTGAGAACGTTTAGTCTTTTTGGATGTCTCAGCAGAATTCAATATTCCCTTCCATATTCATTTCTGGCAGGAGATCTAACCTATAGAGGAATTGATACAAGCGGGACACGATCAGGTTTTACTGACTCAAGACTGAGATTTGGAATTAATTTTCTTGGATCACCTGCTCTTTCTCCAGAGAACTTTCCAAAATATAAGCAGGGTACGATCTTAGGAGCGAGTCTTGTAACTTCAATTCCAACAGGTCAATATTTTCCAGAAAAATTAATAAATCTGGGTTCAAACAGATGGGGTTTTAAGCCTGAAGTCGGAGTATCAACCAGTATAGGAAGAACTTTTCTGGAAGCTTATACCGGAATTTGGTTATATACTAATAATAATGATTACTTAATCAGTAATTCGTTATCTCAGAATCCATTGTTTTCTCTTCAGTTGCACGCAAGTTATCTTTTTAAAAATTTTATGTGGGTAGCGGCTAATTTTGCATTTGCTAACGGGGGTCAGACAAGTCTAAACGGTGTCAAGAACAATGATTATCAGAGTAATTCAAGGATAGGACTAACATATTCCACACCATTATCAAGACAGTTATCAGCAAGAGTTCAGTATCATGTTGCTGCCGATACAAGAAGAGGAAGTGATTATAATATATTCGTTGCAACTTTTCAATACACCTGGTATTAGCATAAAAAATCTCTAACTAAATCTTGTCCTTAAATAAAATATCCATCTCAGATTTAATTTCAGAGATGGATATTTTTATTTTAAAAATATAGAGTCAGGATTTATTTAAGAAGAACCATCTTCTTAGTTGCAATATAATTGTTTCCGTTACTTTCAGAATTTATTCTGTAAAAGTAAGTTCCGCTAGGCAATCCTGAAGCATTGTATGATACAGTATAATATCCGGCAGTTTTTAACTCATTAACCAGAGTAGCTAATTCTTTTCCGGAAATATCAAATAATTTTATACTAACTTTTCCGTCAACCGGTAAATCATAATTTATTTTAGTTGATGGATTGAATGGATTTGGATAGTTTTGTGAAATTGAAAAATCTGCAGGAATGCCAATTACAACTTCTCCGGTTAGATTGTGATATTCAAAATTTCCATTGAAGTCGATCTGTTTTAATCTGTAATTATACTTACCTGTATTAATTCCTCTGTCTGTAAAAGAATAATCACTTACAATACCGGTCGTCCCGTTACCGGTTACATAACCAATTTTTTTCCAGTCATTTAAATATTGATTATTGACTGAAGATCTTTCAATTTCAAAACCTGAATTATTGGTTTCAGTAACTGTTGACCAATTCAGTTCAGCATTTCTGCCGTATACTACAGAAGTAAAAGAAGATAATTCTACCGGCAATAGAGCATCAACATAGCCAAGTCCTCTAATAGCATCGGAACCAATTCCTACAAACTGACTTGATACAACACCGGATGATGAAATATTATATGCATTAAAATTGATATCAGTAGCTGTAAATGTGTTTCCTCCAATATAAACTGCTCCCCATATTTCTCTATGTGATACTCCGGATTGTGTTACAGGAGTGGCAACAAAGGTAGAAGGATTAATTTTTTCCATATTTGCAGTCACATTTCCAGACCAGTGATAAATAAATCCGTCATCATAATTGAATGCTATTACTTCACCATCTGCACCAACTGAGTATGGTCCCCCCAGAAATGTTTCCTGTGCATTACTTAAATTAAGTGAGTAAATTCTTTCTGAATATGAACCTGAGCCGGCACCTCCAATTGTATATAAAATTCCCGATGTAGAATTGTATGTTAATGATGAAAAATTTCCGGCTAGTGGTCCGATATCAGTGCAAACACCTGTTGCCGGATTAATTTTAACAAGTCTTCTTGAAGGATTTGGATTAACTTTTATTATAGCATAAAATAAAAGATCGTCTGAATTCCAGGTTACAGCATTTACACCTGTTACAGTATAGCCCGAAAGTGTAACTGTAGATGACGAAACGGTCCCCCAGGTATTATCCAGATACCTGTTAATTGTAGGTGTAAAAGAACTTGTTCCTACTATTTCGGCATACAAAATTTGACTCATAAAAGAAGACAAAAATATGGAAAATAGTAAAGCTGTGATACATTTTTTAAAACAGTATATCTTTTTCATGTTTTTTAATTTTAGTTAATGATTGATGTTTGGTGTAATATAAATGGTATTGCAGTTTATAAAGTCAAAACTCTTTTGATTTATAAAATAAATTATAAAGATTGAAAACTTAAAAATGGAATAAATAAATTATTTTGATAATATGAATCATGAATTAATTGACCTTTTGTCAAAAAAACATAACTCAAATAAAGTGGGTGGGGTTTGGAACTCTTACTAGCTAAAAGAGCATAATTATGATTGCAAATATACCTTAATAATTTGTAATATTAAACGCATATTTTACCATCTGTTTTTAATTAAATTTTTGAATACACATTCAGTTGAAAGTTAAAAGTAATCCTTAAGCTGTAATTCATAACAATTATTATACTTCAATTGCATTCATCATATATATTTTATAAATGTATTTCTTTGTATATCATAATTGAATTAAATTCAGACTATCTTGTATAAATTAAATCACAGAAAATTAAATATGAACTTACCAGAGATATCAGCAGCTTCAAAAATTATAAAGGATATTAAATTCAAATTAAATGAACTTGAGAAAATAATCGGCAAAGCTGCTAAAGACAAATACACTTATCCTGTCAATAATCAGAATCATCCTCCACGAAAGAAAAAAAGCTATAAAAACATCAGTAACACTGTTAATGGAAATAAGTAGTTTGATTGTTTTGTTTCCCTTCCTCTAAATCTGAAAATCTGCTATTAATTATATCAGATAGAATACAAATAAATATTTTTTTGTCCTGAACTCAAAATTAACTTGACAATAAAAATCACAGATTGTAATTTTACATTGCATAAGCTCTTATATAATATATTATATAGCCTCTTAATTATAAACTCATGGACATTATAAAACAACTCGGACATATTGCCATAGGAACAAGATTCAGAATATTAACAGACAGACTCATGCAGGATGCAGACAAGGTCTATAAGTCTCTGAATATTGAGTTTGAACCAAGATGGTTTACAGTATTTTATCTGATAAATCAAAAATCTCCGGTTACAATTACCGAATTAACAGAACAGCTCGGATATTCTCAACCTGCGGTCACACAGATTGCTAACTCTCTAATAAAAAGGAAGCTTATAAAAGCTGTTAAAAGTAAAGAAGACTCCCGGAAAAAAATAATAACAATTACTGAAAAAGGACAAGAGCTATTGCTGAAATTAATCCCAGTGTGGCAGGATATTGAAAATGCAGTAAAAGAACTTTTAAATGCTACCGGTTATGATATTTTGTTTGTTCTGAGCAAATTGGAATCAGAGCTGGATAAAAAAGATATTTATACAAGAGTTCTTGAAAATGTTAAAAACAGACAAATCAGTGAAGTTAAAATTCTGGATTACACACCTGAATTTAAAAAATATTTCCGTGATATGAATTATGAATGGTTAACAAAATATTTCAAAATTGAAAAAAAAGATGAAGAAATGCTCGAAAATCCTGAAAAGGAAATTCTCAGTAAAGGAGGATTCATACTCTTTGCAGAATTCAATAATGAGATCAAAGGAACAGTCGCTGTAATCAAACATGAAAACGGAGAATATGAACTTGCAAAAATGGCAGTAACAACTGACTCACAGGGTAAGCAGATAGGCAAAAAGCTTGCAATAGAAGCAATAAAGAAAGCCATTAATAACAACGCTTCAAAAATATTTCTTGAAACCAATTCTACTCTATTGCCTGCTTTGAATCTTTATCTGAAACTTGGCTTTAAAGAAACTGAAATGAAAAGTAATTCCGGATATGAAAGATCAACTATTAGAATGGAGCTCGACTTAAAAAAGGCTGAATCATTATTTCAAATATAGTTTTTTTTTAAAACTTAAATTTAAATGAATCTTTTTATTTTTATAAAATATAAAATTTAAATTATGTTCAAATCTGAATTTAACAGCGAAGTGA
>JAGPCH010000154.1 GCA_018058125.1 Ignavibacteria bacterium
TAATACTATTACCGTCGAGATAGTAAACATTAATCCCGAAATATCCGAACTTATTACACTTACATCATTTACATTTCTGCTGGCAAGCTGTACGCTTACTCCCCATGCCTGTAAAGCAGCAACGGGTATAGTTCCCAGTCTTGTGAGCTGGTTGATTTTCTTCCTTCCGTCTTCACCTTCTTTCTGAAGCTTCTGGAAATAAGGAAAAACAGCTCCTAAAAGCTGAATTATGATCGATGCACTGATATACGGCATGATCCCTAATGCAAAAATAGCTGCATTACTGAATGCTCCGCCTACAAACATGTCATAAAGACCGAATAAAGTATTTGAAGCCTGATTTTTCTGAGCTTCTGCAAGAATACCTGCATCTATTCCCGGAAGCGTAATATGAGCTCCGATCCTTACTACTACAAGAATAGCAAGTGTGAATAATAGCCTGTTCCTTAACTCCTCGATCTTGAATATATTTCTGAAACTTTCTATAAATCCACTCATACTATGACTGCTTTTCCTCCGCCTTTTTCTATCTTATCTATAGCAGTTTTACTGAAAGCATTCGCAGTAATTTCAATTTTAGTTTTAATTTCTCCGTTTCCTAATACTTTTAACGGCATGTTCCTTCCCTTAATAAGTTTCTTAGTAAGCAAATATTCTTTATCAAATTTAGTTTCCGAGATCTTTCCGGAATCTATCAATGCCTGAATATCATCAAGATTTATTGTAATGTATTCTACTCTGTTAATATTCTTAAATCCGAATTTCGGAACTCTTCTCTGTAAAGGCATCTGTCCGCCTTCAAACCAGGTTCTGAATTTTGCTCCTGATCTGGATCGCTGGCCTTTGTGACCTTTTGTGGAAGTACCACCGTATCCCGAACCCTGACCTCTTCCAACACGCTTTTTCTTTTTTCTTGATCCCTCAGCGTATTTTAAATTGCTTAAAATGTCCATCTTAAAATCTGAATTTTTTATTTAGAAAACTGATATTTTCTATATTGTTATAAATGAAAATATCCGGGTATTAGTTATTTTTAATCTCTTTAATTCTTTTAAACCTCTATGTTTAAAGAATTATTATTTAGTTTCTTTGTAATCTTCTTCTACTGTCACAAGATGCTTTACCACGTTTATCATTCCCCTGATCTGAGGTGTATCATTCTTTACGGTAAAATAATTTGGTCTGCCAAGTCCTAATGCTTCTATAGTCAGTTTTTGCTTTTTCAATCTTCCTATGATACTTTTTGTTTGTGTGATCTTCAGCATTTGTTTCTTATTTAAAAATTAAATTTTATTCTTTTAAAAAATGATTATTAAAACTACTTCTTAGTTTGTGAATAATTCCTGAAGAGATAAACCTCTTCTGTCAGCAGTCGTCTTTGCATCACTCAATGATAATAATGCTTTCATTGTTGCTTTTACGACATTATGCGGGTTAGCAGATCCGAGGATCTTTGTAAGCACATCCTGCACTCCTGCAGATTCCAATACAGCTCTTACTTTACTTCCGGCAATAATTCCCGTTCCCGGTGACGCCGGCTTCAGTAAAACTCTTGCTGCTCCGTATTTTCCGATTATCTCATGTGGGATCGTACCTTTGACTATTGGCACTTTTACAACATTTTTCTTCGCATCTTCTACACTCTTTCTTATAGAATCAGTTACTTCATTAGCTTTTCCAAGTCCTATTCCTACATGTCCGTTTCCGTCACCTACTACAGATACAGCAGAAAAGCTGAATCTTCTTCCGCCTTTTACTACTTTTGCTACTCTGCCTATGGAGACCATCTTTTCTTTTAACTCTAACTCACCGGCTTTGTAAACTTTTGGTTTTCTTATCATTAAATTTTAAAATTATAAAATTAAAAATTTCTTTCTGATTCTAAAAATATTTATTGTTCTCAGGGGAGGAGTCGAACCTCCACGTACGGCTCCAAAAGCCGCTGTCCTGCCATTAGACGACCCGAGATTATTCGGTAAACTTACTGTCAAAACTTGCAAATATAACGAATATATTTAGAAGTTTAAACCACCTTCTCTGGCTCCTTCGGCTAAAGCTTTTACTCTGCCATGGTACAGGTAACCGTTTCTGTCAAATACTACACTGCTTATATTTGAAGCTTTTGCTTTCTCCGCTGTGATCTTACCTATCTCTTTGCTTTTTCCGATCTTTCCCTTTATTCCTGAAATCTTTTCCGCAACATCTTTGGATTTTGTAGATACCGAAGCTATTGTCTTGGCATTAACATCGTCTATCAGCTGAGCATATATATGCAGGGAACTTCTGTAAACTACTAATCTTGGCTTTTCAGATGTCCCGCTGACTTTCTTTCTGATCTGATGTCTGATTCTTTCGAGTCTTTTTTTACTTTTTTGTATTTGATTCATGGTCTGTTCTGATAATTTTATTTTGCAGCCGTTTTTCCTGCTTTTCTTCTTACTACTTCATTCTCATATTTAATTCCTTTACCTTTATATGGCTCAGGTAATCTGAATGATCTGATCTTTGATGCTACAAGTCCTACTAGATCTTTACTTATTCCGTTTACTACTACAGTATTTGGATTTGGTACATCGATTGTAATATTGTCCGGCGGACAGAATACCGTCGGATGTGAAAATCCTAACATAAGTACAAGATTATTACCTTTAAGCTCCGCTCTGTATCCGATTCCGATGAGTTCAAGTTTCTTTTTGAATCCTTCATCCACGCCTACTACCATATTATTCAACAGTGATCTGTATAATCCGTGCAAAGCCCTGTTTCTTTTAGTATCATCTTTTCTGGTCACATTCATTTCATTTCCATTGATATCCACTTCTATTCCGTCAATAATATCAAGATTTAATGTTCCCTTTGGTCCTGCTACTTCGATGTTTTTACCCTTCTGGGTGATCTTAACTTTATCCGAAATGTTTACAGGCTTTTTACCTATTCTGCTCATTTGTTTTTATCTTTTTAAATTTTTACCAGATATGGCAGACAACTTCACCGCCGACTTTCATGTCACGGGCTTCCCTGTCTGTCAATAAACCTTTTGAAGTTGATACTATTGCTATTCCGAATCCGTTTCTCACTCTTGGAATCTCTTCCGAATTTACATACCTTCTGATTCCGGGTCTGCTGACTCTCTTAAGCCCCAGAATAACACTGTTGCCATCAGTATACTTTAATCTGATAGAAAGCATTTTAAACTTCTTTTCTGTCTCGATTATTTTATAATCTTCTATGAATGAAGATTTCTTAAGTATTCCGCTGATTGATTCCTTAAACTTTGAAGCCGGAATATCTACAGTTTTTTTCCCCGCTTTCAGCGCATTCCTTAATCTTGTTAAATAATCCGAAATAGGATCCGTCATTGACATTTATTATTTCTCCTGATATCCGCTTTGACACGGATGTTAAATTTTTACCAGCTTGATTTTACGACTCCGGGAATTTTTCCCTCTAATGCTAACTCTCTGAAAGACAGTCTTGAAAGACCGAACTTTCTGTAGTAGCCGCGCACTCTGCCTGTCATGTTACATCTGTTGTTAAGTCTCGATGCACTGCCGTCTCTCGGCAGTTTCTGCAATGCTTCATAATCACCATTTGCCTTCAGCTCTTTTCTGAGCTCAGCGTATTTTGCAACCGTTGCTTCTCTTCTTTTTTGTTTTGCTATTAATGCTTTTCTTGCCATTTTTAATAACCTATTTTAATTAGTTTTCTCTCTTTTTATGAAAGGTAATCCAAAACCCTTTAGCAGCTCAAGTGACTGCTCATCTGTCTTGGCAGTTGTTACAAATGTAAGATCCATTCCCGAGATTCTGTTGACATTGTCTACATTGATCTCCGGAAATATTATCTGCTCTTTTATTCCGAGACTGTAATTTCCTCTTCCGTCAAAACTCTTATCCGACAATCCTCTGAAATCCCTTATCCTTGGAATTGATATATTAATGAACCTTTCCAGGAATTCGTACATTCTTGCATTCCTTAAAGTTAACTTTACGCCGATATTCTGACCTTCTCTCAATTTGAAATTCGAAACCGATTTCTTTGCCTTTACTACCGCAGGCTTCTGACCTGTAATAGCTTCGATCTCTTTTACTGTCGTGTCAATAAGTTTGGCATCTACCGTAGCTGCGCCGACTCCTACATTAATATTGATCTTCTGAAGCTTCGGAGCCTGCATTACATTCTTGAAATTGAACTTTTTCATAAGCTCCGGCGCTACTTTATCCCTGTAATGCTTTAAAAGATTTACAGGCACTTTTTCTTCCTGGAAAACTTCGCCTTTTGACTCTGATGTCTCTTCACCCTTTTTCCCGGATTCAGACTCTTTCTTTTTTTCTAATTTAGTTTTTGCCATTTTTATAATTAACTGATAATAATTTCACCGGATTTTTTACTTTCTCTCATTCTTGTAAACTTACCGGTAGTTTCATCTTTTATTAATTTCATTCCGATCCTTGTCGGCTGATTGGTCTTAGGACATATAAGCATTACATTACTTATCTTTATCGGAGCTTCTCTCTTTACTATTCCGCCCTGCTGATTTTTCTGACTCGGCTTTGTATGCTTATGCATGATATTTACACCTTCTACTATCACACTTCCCTTTTCCCTGTCAATAAATAATACCTTTCCTACAGCACCTTTAGAGTTTCCTGCTGTGACCTTCACTGAATCGTTTTTCTTTATTCTTGTTTTGAATTTTTTTTCCTGCATAATATTTAAACTCTTTATTAATATTAACTTTTTTTATTAAAAGCTCTTACTTTTTACTTTTAACTTTTAACTTTTAACTTTTAACTTTTAACTTTTAACTTTTAACTTAAAATCAGATTACCTCTGGCGCTAAAGAAATAATTTTCATGAACTGCTTATCTCTAAGCTCTCTTGCCACCGGTCCGAAGATCCTGGTTCCTTTTGGTTCGTTCTGAGCATTTATCAGAACTGCAGCATTTTCATCAAACTTGATATACGTTCCGTCTTTTCTTCGGGTCTCTTTGGCAGTTCTTACTATCACCGCCTTGGATACCTCACCCTTTTTTACAGTGCCGCCCGGTATTGCAGTTTTTACGGTCACAACTATCACATCCC
>JAGPCH010000003.1 GCA_018058125.1 Ignavibacteria bacterium
GAGTTATACCGGATGAAAGGATATAGCTGTAGAATATTGATTCAACGCCATATTTAAGAATGACAATAAATACAACGTTGCTGATAATGTTTATGAAAAACGTAAAAAGATTTATCAAAGCATATGTCTTCGATTCAAGTTTAGCCCGGAAGAGAAGCAGCGGGAATCTGTACAGAGTATCTATCAGCATCATTAAGCTGAGGATCTGAACAAGGAATGAACTTTCATCTACAGGGGAAAATTTGAATAGCTCAGCAATGCTTCCCGAGTAAATGTATATAAAAGATGACAAGGCTGCAGCTACTATAAATAAGAAGATCAGTGTTGACGAATAAACTTCGGCTTTGTCTTTTTCTCCCTTTTCATCTATAAAAAATTTCATGAAGGAAGTTTCCATTCCGAACATGTAAACAACTCCCAGGAATAGTGACAATGACTGTACAAGAGTAAACAAACCTATCTGTTCGGGCGGGAAATACTTTGTATATAAAGGTATAAGTAAAAAGCCAACTGATTTGTTAAGCATTATACCCAGTCCGTAGATCACTGTCTGTCTGAATAATTCCGAAATGTGCGATTTGGAATTCATTCAGATCACAGAATTTGATTTATAATATTCCAGCAACTTTTCATTTACCGAACGGAATGAATGATACTTTTCAGCCCACAGTCTTCCTTTCAGAGAGACTTCATTTCGTAAAATTTCATTATCTATCAGCCGGATCATATTTTCTTTTAATGTATCTATGGTAGAATGTACAAATGGATTTTCTTTAACAAAAAAAAGATAATCTTCAGAGAATTCCGTAAAGGTTGGTATTCCCATAGAAAGATTTTCCAGTGAGTTCTTACCGTAGCCAGAACCGCCATGTTCTCCCCCGACCTGATCGATTGCAAGATCACATCCGCTTTTTATCTCAAGAACTTTCTCTCTGTCTATATTCTCGAGCAGAATAAATTCTATTTGCCGTTCTTTTTCAATCTCCGAAATCACAGATATTATTTTATCGGTACCTTTAAAAAGCCTGTTGGTAGGGGAATGTATGATCTTAATTTTATCATTGTTCTTTTTTCTGATCTCATACTTGCTGACGTCAAATGGAAAGAATAAATAATTTATATTACTATGTATTGCAAGATGATCAAACTCTACAGTCAGATTCAGATCACTCATTTCATCGAGTTCACGGAATATGCCACGCGTCCTCAGATCACTTCCGAAATAGCAGCATACAATTTTCTTTCCCCTTTTTTTAAGTTCCTTTGCAAATCTCAGATCTCTGAACAGATCCATTCCCCCGTCAAAATGATATATATCAAAGTCATAGAGATTTTTATCTTTTATCAGAGTTTCAATTTTACTTTTGTTTTTAATATCCCGAAGATCAAAATAAATTTTTTCAAAAATATTTTTCGCTTTAATGAATTTTAATCCGGATACTTCTGACTTACTGATCTTTGCGTCACGCCATTTCTTAGCACCGGTACCAGAAGGTAATTCAATTCCAAGGCTTATGTCTTCTTCAAAATTAAGTGTATTCTTAAACATAGTAACGAGATTGGATCTGTCACCTGCAGCTCTGTGCATTTTCACAAAGTCCAGAGGCATACCGGCAAAATTCTGAGGTGCTATGTGCAGTATATTTTTTGGCAATCTTATAATTTGAATTACAAATTATTTAAATAGATTGAGAGATAAAACATAAAAGAAATTTCTAGAACATTGGATTTCATGAGTTTATCGGAAAAAATATCCGGTCATGCAAGTAAAATTTCAAATTGCCGAAGTCATGTCTGTTTGTTTCATCTGATAAATATTATAAGTAATTTAGTTCTGTAAAAACCATATAAATTTCTTTTTAAAAATAATCATATGATCTATCACATTACAAATAAATCTATCCGGGATAAAGTTTACAGAAATAATTCTTTCCGTACAGGATCTCTTGAAACAGAGGGATTTATTCATTGCTCACCCAGAGAAAAGATCTTAGAAGTTGCAAATAATTTTTACAAAGGCCAGAAGGATCTGCTCCTGCTTTGCATAGATGAATCCAGAGTTAAAAGTAAAATTGTCAGGGAAGATCTGTATGGGCACGGGTATGAGTTTCCGCATATTTATGGTGAGTTGAATCTTGATGCAATTACGGAAATTTCGGATTTTACTTGCGGGGAGGACGGATTATTTGTTTTACCCGGAAATGTCTAACTGTTCATCAGTCTGAGTATGTTACCGGAAAATATCAGATCCTTATCTGATGCAGGTATATCAAGACTTTCAACAATCGGAATGTAAGTCAGCGGCAGTCCGAGATTATAATCACTTCCGAAAATTATTTTTTCCGCACCGACAGTCCGCACAACTTTATTAACAAAATAAAATTCACGAACTGACTCAGTACCGAGATAAACATTTTTATACTTTTTATCTCTCACTGTTTCAGCGCATTCCAGATAGATCGAAGGCTGATCCCCGCCAAGATGAGCAAGAATTAAAATCAGGTCAGGATACTTTTCAGTAAGCTCCAAGGGGAACTTATAGCTTGCTATCTCCTGCCATCTTCCGCAGTGTACGACTACAGGTTTTTTATTTTCGGATGCAAGTTTCATATACTTATCAAAGGAATCATCAGTAATCCTTTTTCTCTGAATCGAAGGATGTACTTTGAACAGAGATATCCTGTCAAGATTAATTTCAAGAAAATTGTCAAGCTCCCTGTCTTCCGGATCTATCCATGCATTAAAATAAAATTTAAAATCAGAGTTATCTATTGTTTCATTAAATAATGTCTTATTCCCTGTCTCATCCGTCGGCATACAAACAGCCGCATAGACTCCGGAAGATTTCATGACATCAATCGCTTCTTCAACGGTAGATTCATAATTGAAAAAAATATTACTCCATTTGCCAATATGTATATGTGAATCTATTATCATTTATGCAGATTATTTATTCAGATTTTTTTTATACCAGTTATAAGTTTTCAGGATTCCCTCATTGAGATCAACTTTCGGGAAGAAACCGAGGAGCTCTTTTGCTTTTTCGATACTCGGGATCCTTAGTTCAACATCAACATAATTTTTCGGAATGTAAACTATTTTCGATTTTGATTTTGTAATAGTGACAATTTTTTCAGCAAGAGATGATATAGTAATAGTACCTTTAGGATTACCGATATTTATAACTTCTCCGATAGCCTTCTTACTTGTAAGACAAAGTTCCACGCCGCTTATCATATCATCAATATAACACCACGACCGTATCTGATCGCCGTCACCGTGTATCTGAATATCTTTTTTATTAACTACATTTTTTATAAAGATCTGAATAGCGCCTTCTCCGACCTGTCCGGGACCATAAATATTGAAAGGTCTGATCGTAACAACCGGGTAGCCATGTTGCTTGTAATAGCTGTGTAAAATATGTTCACCCGCAACTTTGCTGATAGAATATGTCCATCTTGCCTCACCCACCGGAGCAAAATTAGTTGAAGATTTTTCCGTTGATTTATATGCATAGGCACCGAGAACTTCGCTTGTAGAAAAATCAAGCACTCTTTCGAGTTTAGCGGAATATTTTTCAAGAGCTTTAAGCAGATTCAGCGTACCGTTAATGTTCACATCAAGAGTTCTTACAGGATTTATTATCACAGTATCTATACCGGCTATTGCCGCCATATGCACTACAATCTGCGGCTTAAAATCTTCGCAGGTTTTCTTAAGAGAATCAAGATTGAGTATATCATCTTTTACTATCCTGAGATTTTTCGAACTGATCTTTTTATTACTAATAGAGTCGCGGGCAAAGTTATCATATATAAGTATCTCATTATCATTTATGAGCTTTTGAGCAAGCGTACTTCCGATGAATCCGGCTCCTCCTGTTAACAATATTCTTTTATTTTTTATATTCAAGTGTGATTAATTTAATTTAGCAAATTCAATTCAAACGTCTTTCTCAGAAATCCGTCAGCAAGAAATTTTTTCTTAAAGCCGAATAATCCTTCTATTAGCACACCGTTGGAATCTGATGTACCAATATCATAATATTTAAAACCATTTTCCTTTGACCACTCTATGGATTTATACAATAATATTTCTGAAACTCTTTTCATTTTATATTTCTCATCCCCTGCCAGATAAAAATTAAGAATTATCTCTTTATTAATTCTGAACAATACACAGACAGCTGCCGGAGAAGAATCCGAATACGCGGTAAAAAAGACTATATCCTTATTAAGTTTTTTTATCAGATAAAAAAGTTCATCACATGAATGTGTAGGTGTCACATTTTTTAATTTTCTGTTTTCAAACAATATGCTGTAATACTCTTTAAAGCTTGATTCGTTTAACTTATCATTAACAATTTCAACATTAATGTTTTTATCGGATTTTTTTATCGAACGCTTTTTAGGTCCCGATATTTTTTTAAATTCAAATTCACTCAGGTCAATGATGTTTGTTATAGAAATTGAATTAACTGAAAAGCCGGATTTCAGCAGCGCGTATTCCGTTTCCTCATTCCGGTCAAAATTATAAAGGAATGGTGGGTTTTTAAGCAAACAATTTGAAAAATTATTTATTCTGAGATAAGTCTTAAAGCTTTTGATAATTTCAAAATAATTCAGCAGGTCAGTATTCTTCTTCCATAAAAAACCTCCGTTGCTTACCCCGTCACAGGATACAAATGTATTTGTTCCGTCCAGATACTTTTCGCACCCAATCATTACGGCAAGAATCTTTTTAGATTCCGACTCCCTGAATTTCAAATGATGCCATTTTATTTCTTTATTAAAGACGTCATTATATGAATTGAAACTGAAATCAAAAAATAAATTATACTGATTTCTGAGAAACTCTTTCCATTCAAGATCTTTTTCTATGTCCGTAACTCTTATTACATTTATCATAATTTATTTTCCATATAACTCGTATCCCCCGTCTTTCATTATTAATTTCATATTACCGGGAACGATTGAATCTGATGGCGGATATACCGCCCTGTTGATATAATCTTTTTCAAGTATCAGATAATAATCTTTATCGTTCATTTTACTGATCGAACCTGTAACATTATTGTCCTTCTTTGTATCAAACATAACAATTTCATATTCCGGATTTTCCCAGTTCAGATTTGATCCGTTGAAATAAAAACTGAATTGAGGATTATGCCTGTAATTTGTACCTATATATATAATTTCCTTTCCGGGATGTGTTTGAATGTATTCGTGAACTCCTGACAGTTTGTACATATTCACCCAGTGAGGTACACTGAACAAATAGTACAAATTCACCGTGACAAAGAAAATCAATATAAATATATAATAACTTTTTTTTAGTTCAATTTTATCTGCTAAATATTTTGCCGAAAGAAAAAATAAAAGTAAAATTGATATGACAACTATAGCATCCACGAAAAAATTTTCCCTGAATATAAAATTTTTTATCTGAGGTCTGTATGTTTCGGATAAATACCATAATACATTCAGCAAAGTAAAAAAAATAAGCACTGTATTGTGAAGTATGTTTTTACCGGATAACTGTCTTATGTATAACGGTATCAGAAAACATCCGGGTACAAGGATCATAAGAACATAGACTTCAAGTTTTGTTTTCAATAATGTAATTATGATCAATCCTGATATGAACCAGACCAATACAAATATTTTCTTCCAGTCGAGATTCTGATAATTCTTAAAATCAAAAATTATTCCCGGAAACATGAGTATGCTGTATGGAATGATTGAGAAGAGATAATTAATATGGTAGAGTACTCCTGAACTTTTTTGATTGAATTCCACCCCTTCTACGATTCTCTGATAAATATGAAATTTCAGAAAGTAATCTGTAAACGCTGTTCCGAAATTTACTAACATATAAAGATGCCATGGTAAAGCTATTACAATTCCGATTGACGTCAGGACGATTAGATCTTTGAATTTGTAGCTGACCTTATCCCTTATGAGAAAATAACTTACGAATAAAACCAATGGTATGTAAAACCCTACAAGTATTTTTATCATAAGACACATTCCTAAGGAAACACCGCTGAATATCAGATATTTATAATCTTTTTTTTCATTAAACAAAAAGATAAGATAGAAGGACAGAAGTATAAAAAAAGTATACGGATAATCGAATTGGAACCTCTGCGAAAACACAGCGAAGATAATGTTGCTGCAAAAGATAAGTGAAGCATAGAATCCGACAGAAGTAGAAAACAGAGTTTTTCCGATAAGCATCATCAGAAGCACACAAAGAAGGGAGAATACAAAAATAATTAATTTCAGCGATACGGAATTTACTCCTGTAATGAGTGTAACTAAATATCCGATCCAGATCAGCAGCGGAGGATGAGAAGCAGAATAAAACCCTCCTACCGAGTGACTGCTTTGCTCAAAAAAATCGCCGTTAATATGAACCGATAGAACCCTTGTTGCATACATCCCCTCATCCCAGGGTTGAATATTAGAAGTTAAAATAGAAGGTAATTTTACGGCACATAAAAAAACAACGAGAAAAAAAAATATTTTATAAAAATTTTTCCCGTTGTTTAAAAATTTTTCCAGTTTAAAGAATTGATCTGACATAATTTCAGATAAAATATTATCAGAAATTTATCCCCAGAGAGATCGAATTACCGGTTCCAAAATCATTATTAAATGGTACAAAAGCATAATCGAGATATACGGCTTTATATTTGAATCCTACTCCGGTTGTGAAGCCTCTGTTTTCATATGAAGTCTGATATCCCAGTCTCAAAAAAGCAAAATCCTTGTATCCGAGTTCTCCGCCGGTATTTAGATGAAATGTTCCTCCGTCCAGTACCTTAAATCCTTCGAGAGCAATATCATAGCTGAACTGATCTTTTTTTCCTTTATAACTTCCGCCTAATCTTACAAGAGAAGGAAGTGTCGAACTGGCATTTTTCAGATCATCCATAGATCCGATATTTGCAAAGACCAGAGCAATGCTTAAATTATCCTTAACATAATTCGAGCCAAAATCAAAAGCTAATCCATTTGCTTCATCCACATATATTTTTTCATAAAGATATTTTCCGGTAATGCCAAGAGATAAATTCGGAGTTACTTTATATCCGAAAGATAATCCGGTGGAAAGATTTCTTGTATCAAAATTTCCGATAGAAGCTCCGGGTATCTGTCTTATTTCAATATCATTTACGCTTGTAGTAAAAAATCCTATACCCATTGAAACATCTTCTCCCAGCGGAAATTTAACTGCTATATAATCTGTATACAGATCCTGAGATGTTCCGTTGTGCATTAATATGACATTACTTTTTACACCGAAGTTAAGTCTGGCAGGATTATAAACGTATGCTGTCGCATCTTCTGAAACAGATGAAAAGGCATCTCCCATGGCAATCGCTCTGGCGCTGACTCCTAGCTTAAGGAATGTCAGTCCGGTATTTCCAGAGCCGTCATTCTGAGAAAATGTATCAGCCGAATAAAAGCCTGATAAAAAGATTATTACTGTTAATATTTTATTCTTAAAGTTCATTTTATTTAAATTTAAATACTATACCGATGTTCTGAACAGGATCATGCGTAAAAGGTTCTAGCTGAAACGAATAATCTATTCCGAGATTTATGCTTTTGGACAGACTCTTATTCAATCCTAGACCAAATGAAGGTTCAAGATTACCGGTAAAATCATCAGAAGCAAAATCAATCCTGTCAAGACCGGCTCTGAATTTTACCTGACTGACTACATTAATTTCAAATCCTAGTCTGAGCAAAGTATTATTGTTTACATCGCTTGAAGATACTGTATCATTAGCCTGAGTAGATGCAGGAGCCGGATTAAATATCTCGCGTAAAACAAGAGAAGCAATTCCTAAATTTTTAGGAAGCAGATAAGTTGCTCCAATGTCGAGTAAAAAAGGAAATTTATCCGATGTAGAATTACCAAGACTGCCATACAGATCAGAAGTCTGCCATTCATATTTAGCTCCAAGGTCTTTCAAAGCTATTCCGAAAGCTAACATATCACTGGCTTTATAGACACCTCCGAAATCCAGCGCAAAAGAAGTTGCAGTTATATCTTCAAAAAGACTTGCGTAATAAAGTTTAAAACCAACACCTGCTGATATTTTTTCATTAATTATAAACGCAGTACCGAGATAAAACAGATTTTCAAAAGTGGAAAGTGTACCGATTTGTCTGGTGCCGTTATCTCTTCCGTCAATATCCGTTACTCCCGAATTTATCCATGCTACGGTTATTCCGGCACCTCCGGTTTCCTGATTTGGAAGTTTAACTTTTTTTGTAAATCCAAGAAAATTTAATTTTCTGTCAAGACTTAAAAATGAATATCCTAAATTTACAAGCCCTTCTTCCTGAAAAGTGGCAAGAGCCGGATTATAAATACCGTTTATATCTCCATAAACATCAGCCACCATTGCATTACTCATGCCCATTCCTCTGGCGCTGAATCCAAGTCTTGAAAATGCGCCGGCAAAACTGCCTACCTGTGCATATCCGGTATCAAGGATAATTATAGAGAATAATATAAATATCAGGAATTTTTTCAAATCTTATTTTGTGATTTCATTAAAATACAATTGGCATTTACCATTATTATTGCAGTAGGATTATTTTACCCCAGACAGGATCATCATCATCAAATTCCACTCTGTAAAAATATACTCCGTTAGCAGGCTGCACTCCATTATCATTTAAACCATCCCATGAGGTAAAGAGCACGTCAGTCCCGCTTCGGGTTGCATTCTGAATTACTGTTCTGACAGGATTCATTCCAAAGTCATAAATATTTATTGTGATCTTTGACGGGGATTTCGTTGTCTTATAATATATTCTTGTAACTTCATCATCCGGTGAAAAAGGATTGGGAGCTGCATATGTCTTTACTTCTGAAGAAAGATCAATATCTGAGATCTCCCTGTATATAAGCCACTGACCGATCCACGGCTGTCCGTATTCTATAGTACTAACCATACCGTCTGCACTTCCGAAATAAAGCGTATCGAAGACATTATTTCCTGAATAGAACAATGAGGTCCTTAGCTGATCTTTGGTTCTTTCATCATAGATTACACCGGCTTTCGCCCAGTTGAATACACCGAAAACGCTTCTCCATAATCCCTGATTGGTAAATCCGTAAACTATGGAATCTTTAAAAGACATACCGTTTGACTTAATATCATCAAGAGTGCTGAACCAGTTTAAGCCTCCGTTTGAAGTATAACTTAAAGCATTATATTCCGCATTATCATCCGCCTGATTTGTAGCTCCCCAGATAATTTCATTGCCGTTATATTTCTGCACATCAAGATTAACGACGAAGTTACCCGAGATACCGTTACCTGTTCCTAAAGAATCCGTATTTTGAAAATTATATTTTCTCCAGTTTACACCCCAGCTCGTTGACTTATTGATTCCGTCAGCAGTACCTATATATAGAGTAGAATCATTCGGAGATGTTATCGAAAAGACTCTTTGATTTAAATTATCTCTTGGATTCAACTGAAATGTATAACCGGTTACATTAACATTTATACTGTCCAGATTATCCGGTGGTAAAACTATTCTTGTCCAAGTGTTTCCGTAATCAGTTGATTTTCTTAATCCTCCGGCAAAAGAGCATATCCAGATCGTATAATTGGACGGATCATTCTGTGTCTTAGTAATGGCAATATCATAAGCAAGATTCTGCTGCGTAACTACTACAGGCAATGCATATAGTGTATCGGAACCGTAAATAACAGTAGAATCTCCCCTATCATCCACAGGCTGCGGATATGCTGACCAGTTAAGTCCGTTATCAGTTGATATTTTTAAACCTGTTCCTGTCGGAACGGACTGACCGTTTATCTCCTGACCAATCGCTGTCGCAGCAGCAATAATATTTCTGTTTAAATTAAATCCCGATATATCGTCATTACCAAAAGGCGCAATTCCTTCAAAAGACTGAAAAGAGTTAAAATGATTTACAGTTCTCATGATCCCGTTCCCCGTAGCAAACCATACTGTATCTCCGTTTAAAATAATATCTGTTATGAAATTACTAATTACAGTATTTACATTAACGGGAGTTACTGTTGTTGAACTGACGGAATTAGGTCCGTTCCTGTCGCTGACGGAATTGTTACTGAAATTATTAAGTTTTTTGAATAATGATAAATTATAATCTTTAGCAGTAAATATATTCTGAGCCGGGGACAATTCTGATATCAGAATTATAATTGAAACAATTAATATTTTTATTGAATATTTATATCTCATAATTTAAAATGGACTTACAAATTTTATGCTATCCGTAACAGGAGCGCTCTGCAGATTAGATCTGTCTCTGGCTGTAAAAGTATATTTAAAATATCCGTATGAAGTAGGGTCAGTACTGTATCCGACATAATTTGCAAACACGAACTGCCCGTTCCCGTTTTCAAACATAGGTATAGGAGGAAATGTAACTCCATTAGGTCTGACAGTTACAAATGTTACATCTTTAATATCACAAAGCCCGTCAGGATCATTTACATTTACAGATATAGTAAGCAATGTCGAATCGCCCGGCAGAGGTCTAATCACACTGTCCGGCAGATTAGTAGAAACTATAAAGGGAGGAACATTAGCTGAGTTTATTACTTTAATATCATCGGTAAGAAGATTACTGAAAAGTCCTGAATTATTTTCCGCAACATATTCCAGTCCGTATGTTCCGACGAGTAAACAATTTATTCCGGTAATATTTACATTAGCCGAATAAATGCCATCACCAGCTGTTGAGTCCGGCGAAACTCCGTTATCGAGCAGATTATACTGTCCGATGACATTTCTATCAGGATCTTTAATGGTACATGTTACACTTTTAATTGATGAACCGTTATTGATATTAACTGATACAGAGGTGTTGAAATTTATAACCGGATCAGAAGATGTAGTAAATACTGAATCACTTGATATATAAGGATCCAGCATTACTGGCGCAGATATCGAAGTATCAATTACCGCGTCATTATCTTCTTCACAAGATGAAATAAATAATGCAGTAACCATTATAATGATTACTGCATTAAAGAATCGAAATTTACTGAGATTGTTAATTGTCTGAAATATAAATTATAAAAGCGTAGAATATCCCGATATATTAATTTAGATAGGTTAATTAAAAAATTTTAATAAGTTTTTACAATTTTCTTTACATCCGGATAAATAGAGATACCAATATCAATACTCAACATTCCCATATATCTTTTGAATCCCGGTCCACCTGTTCCGTCACCATCATTCAGATTCAGATTTGTAGTCTGACCTAAAGTTGGCTCTGCATTATCATCAGTGAACAGATTCATTAAATTATATTTTGCACCAACGTTAAGTCCCAAATTCTTTTTTGAAGTATTGAATATGAATTCAAGCCCTGCTTTTAATTCCATTCCGAATCTGAATTGTGAATCAAAACTTTTAGCAACGTTTATAGGATTTGTACTATTACCTGCAGGAGTATATTCTCCTGAAATGAAGTTTCCGGTTAATCCTGCTCCATAGTAGCTTCTGAATCCGTAAGTTCCATAAAACAAATATTCATATCCCGCATCTAAAGTTACAACATTAAATTGTGTTTCATTTGATCCGGCATCTCCGCCGTCAAAATCAGAATTAGTCATTCCTTTAAAATCTACGCCTAAAAATATTCTGTCATTCTTTTTTTTACCGGGACTATATTTACCAACAAGATAACCGCCCCAACCCCATCTCATACCATAATTATCTTTAAGTACCTGCTCCTGGAAAGTATAATTTGCTCTTCCGTAAGCATCATTAGTCGCAAGATTCCAAACCGGTCCGATTGAAATAGCCCATGAAGGTCTTGAATATGTAGTGGTTGTTTTTGTCTGAGCATTGATTTTATCAATTGAGCATAAAAATATGACCGATAAAAGAATAAAAGTGTATAGTGTTCTTTTCATGAATTTTCCTTTCGAAATATGAATTATTACTGATTTATTTTGAAGTCAAATTAGTATTTTGACATAAAACAATCAAGTATATATTCTTAAATTTTATTAAATTTGTAAAAAAAAAATATTACAAATGGAAAAAACTTTAACCGGATTATTGATCGAATATTACAATCAAAGAGGATTGAATAAAGATATATTTTTCACAAAAGAAAACGATTTATATACCAGTCTTACAAGCGGTCAGCTATTCAGGAAGATCTATTCTCTAATAAAGTATCTTGAAAAAAACAATTTCAAAGAAAATGATAAGGTTGCAATCATTTCAGATAACTGTATAGAATGGGTGATTACAGATTTTGCATGCATGTTCCTCAAACTAATTTCTATACCGATATATACATCTCTGTCATCTTCTCAGGTTGAATACATACTTGAGAATTCCGGATCCGGGATTTGTTTTGTGTCAAATTCATTCCAACTGGACAAAGTAAACAGCATTAGAAAAAACTTACCCGAATTAAAAAAAGTAATACCATATAAAGATCTAAGCAAAATTCCGCATTCAGAATATGATAATTTATTTTCAGAACTCATTACAGAAGATCCGACCGTTTCTGACAAAGAAATATTCGATTATCTGAAAGATCTTTCCGCTAAAGTCAAAGAACAAGATATCCTTACTATTATTTATACTTCAGGCACAACGGGTATTCCAAAAGGTGTAATGCTTGCGCATGAAAATTTTTATTCAAATGTTGAAGCGTGTCAAAAAGTTTTAACCATTAATGATAATGATACATTTCTATCATATCTGCCATATTCTCATGCTTACGAACGAACCGCCGGATATTATCTCGCTTTATTCAGCGGAGCAAAAATTTATTATGCGCAGAACATAGAAACAATTGCGGCTCAGTTACCCGAAGCAAAACCAACCATAGTAATTACAGTTCCAAGGTTACTTGATAAGATCTATTACAAACTTCAGAACAGCGGAGAAGACATGGAACCGGGATTAAAGAAAAAATTATTTCTTTGGGCAGTCGGCATGGCTAACGGAAAGAACATTTCTAAAAGCAGCTTAAGTTATAAGATTGCTGACTTACTGGTTTATAAAAAAATAAGGATGAAAACCGGAGGCAGAGTCAGACATTTTATTTCCGGCGGAGGAGCTTTGAATTCAACTGTTGGAAACTTTTTTGATAACATAGGAATTCAGGTACTCGAAGGGTATGGATTAACCGAAACTTCACCCGTGATCTCAGTAAACCCGCCGCTGAAAAATAAATATGGAACTGTAGGACCACCTCTGGAAGGTGTTACAGTAAAGATTGCTGACGACAATGAGATTCTTATAAAAGGCGATCTTGTAATGAAGGGATATTATAAAGACGAAGTGAATACCTCTGATATGATAAAAGACGGCTGGCTCCATACCGGGGACATAGGTGAATTAGACAGTGACGGATATCTTAAGATTACCGACCGGAAAAAAGCCATGATGAAAACATCCGGTGGCAAATACGTTTCCCCCGCTCAGATTGAAGAATCGGTAGCCGGATTAAAATATATTGAAAACATAATGATAATCGGTAATGAAAGAATGTTTATTACTGCATTGATCGTTCCGGTAGTTGCAGAGCTGGAGAAGTTTGCAAAGGAAAATAATATTCAATACAATTCTTTAAATGAATTAATTTCTGACAGCAAACTCATAAGACTAATTCAAAAAGATATAGATGAACTTCAAAAAGACCTGGCTCACCATGAAAGAATAAGAAAGTTAACATTGATAGATAAGCCATTTACTATAGAAGGGGGCGAACTTACACCGACCATGAAGATCAAAAGGAAGTATGTTGCTGAGATGTATAAAAATGAAATAGAATCAATGTATCCGAGAATGTAAAAAAATTTTTTGTAATTATTTTTTTATGGAAAATTTTTTCATTAATCTTTAAGATAAAAACTTTTATATTGTCCCATGTTAGAGTCCTATATACCAATATTTATTATACTTGCAATTTCAATAATATTTGCAGTAGTTAATGTAAATCTTTCTTCTTTACTGGGTCCATCGAGACCTAACAAAGAAAAACTTTCAACCTATGAAAGCGGAATAGAGCCGGTCGGTACAGCGCACGACAGATTTTCTGTTAAATTTTATATGGTTGCCGTACTGTTTATACTGTTTGATATAGAAGTTGTATTCTTATATCCCTGGGCAGTTTCTTTTATAGGACTCGAACCGGTGAAAATGATATATTCTTTTATAAGCGTTGCAGTATTTATAATAATTTTACTCGTAGGTTATATCTACGTAATAAGAAAAGGAGCTTTAAATTGGGATTAGAAGATAAACTTTCCAAAGACGGATTTGTAACATCCAAAATAGATGATCTAATAAAATGGTCAAGAAAAAATGCTTTGTGGCCAATGCCTATGGGTATTTCCTGTTGTGCAATTGAAATGATGGCAGCTGCGGGACCGAGATTTGATATTTCAAGATTCGGAAGTGAGGTATTCAGATTTTCCCCGAGACAATCGGATGTAATGATAGTTGCGGGAACTACTACTTATAAAATGGCGCAGGTTGTCAGGAAGATCTATGATCAGATGCCTGATCCGAAATGGGTCATAGCTATGGGAGCATGCACTTCAAGCGGAGGAATGTACAGAACATATTCTGTAGTTCAGGGAATAGATCAGTTCCTTCCTGTAGATGTTTATGTAGCAGGATGCCCTCCAAGACCTGATAATTTGTTAAATGCACTTATGCTTCTTCAGGAAAAAATACAGTCCGGACAGGATGGCAGTTTTTCTGTTAATTAAAATTTTTCTTTAACTTAAATAAAATAATCATGAAAAAAATTTATTACATTTTAATTGTATTTATTGTTTTCTGCATGTCAACTGATTATGCATTTTCACAAAGGATTCTAATAGATCAGGATTTTGAAAATGCGGGTTTTAGTCAGGATAGTCTGCCAACAGGATGGTATCAGACAGATGTGGATGGTACCGGACTTGCTGGTGTAGTCTGGGCTGTAAGAGATTCAGGGTTAGCATATCCTGCAGGAACAAATGCAATATACGCAACACGAGCTTTTGAAAGTCTCAGAAGTTTAACAATCGGCTGGAGAGCCGGTGATCCGGTAGCTGATGACTGGGTTTTCACTAATGTCATGAATATTGAAGCCGGAGACAGCTTAATATTTATGATGACACTTGGAAGTAATTCTGAAACTGTATACATTGATACAATGCAGGTGCATGTTTGCTCCGATCAGGATCCGGCTTTTTCTATTGCTAAGTTAGCTACAATCAGAAGCGCGGATTCATTGAACGGTTGGGTTAAATATAAATTTGATCTAAGCGCATATGCAGGACAATCAATTTGTATTGCATTCAGATATTACATGAATACAACTGTTGACGGATTACTTTGTTATATTGATAATGTATTTGTCGGAAACGGAAAATCAGTTGGAATTACACAAACCGGAACCAACATTCCTGACAAGTTTGCTTTAAATCAGAATTATCCTAATCCATTTAATCCGACAACAAAAATAAATTTTGATCTTGCAAAAGCTTCAAATGTGAAATTAACGGTTTATAATTCCATGGGACAGGTAGTAATGGATCTTTTTAACGGAAATAAACCTGCCGGTTCTTATCAGGCGGAATTTGACGGTAATTCACTTGCAAGTGGTACATATTTTTACAGACTGGAAACTGACTTCTTTACACAGACAAAGAAAATGCAGCTCATCAAATAAATTTTTTAAGGCCAGTTTCAAATTGTTTTAAAAACATAACCCGCTTATTTTAATAAGCGGGTTTTTTGTAGTTTAAAATAAATATTATATTAAGTAAGTTTACCCAAAATAAATTATGACCGGCGACAGACAAAACCTTCTAAAAACAAAACTTCAGAATTTCAACATAGAATATACCGATGTTAACGGAACCCCGGCTTTCTGCATAATGAAAGACGATATAATAAATGTTTGCAATATTCTGAAAAATGACGAATCACTCAGATTTGATTCATGTGTCGATGGTGTAAGCGTTGACAGATTTACAAAAAAAGACAGATTTGAAATGATATACAATCTGCTTTCTCTTGAAAACAATGAACGGATTTTCATAAAGATCCGGCTGGACAGCAAAAAGCCTCAAATGGAAAGTCTGTCATCTGTATGGAGATCGGCTAACTGGTATGAAAGAGAAGCTTATGATATGATGGGTATTGATTTTTTAAATCACCCTGATCTGAGAAGGATGTATATGCCTGATGAATTTGAATATTATCCTTTAAGAAAAGATTTTCCTTTGATGGGAATCCCGGATTCAATCCCATTACCTAATAAATAAAATTTTGATTTAGAAAATGTTAATATATTATTAACTACTAACTATTAACTACTAACTGAAAAGTATGTCTAACACAATCTATAAGGATCTTGAAGAAAACAAACCTGATATCAAAAGATCAAAAATACTCGAAGCTCTTGAGACAGAGGATCTGAGCGTTTCTTTTAATGATGCTCTTGATAATGAGATGGTTTTAAATATGGGACCTCAGCATCCCGCGACCCACGGAGTTTTAAGACTGCTCATAAGTCTTGACGGTGAGACCGTTATGAAATGCATTCCCGAGCTCGGATATCTGCACAGAGGTTATGAAAAACTTGCTGAAGCATCTACTTATCATGAATTCATCCCCCACACCGACAGACTGGATTATTTATCACCAATGGCTAATAATGTTGCATACGCTCTTGCTGTTGAAAAACTTATAGACCTTGAAATTCCCGAAAGAGGAAAATATATCAGAGTTATCATAGCCGAACTTGCCCGGATACAGTCGCATTTACTTGCAATGGGTGCACTTGTAATGGACATTGGAGCAGTTACTCCTTTCCTTTGGGCAATCAGAGAACGTGAAAAAATTCTTGACCTTTATGATGTTATCTGCGGAGCAAGATTTACGACTTCCTATACAAGAATAGGAGGCGTAGCTCAGGATATTCCCGACAGCGCTTTAAACGGGATAAAAATATTCATTGAAGAATTTTCCGCTAAGCTTCAGGAGATCCGGGATCTTGTCGAAAGAAATAAAATATTCATAGAAAGGTGTGAAGGTATCGGACATTTGCCTAAACAGGATTGCATTGATCTTGGTCTGACCGGTCCTTTACTGAGAGCATGCGGAGTGGAAAGAGATCTGAGAAGACAGGATCCTTATCTTGTCTATGACAAACTCGATTTCAAGATTCCGACTTATACTGACAGTGATTGTCTTTCAAGATATTATGTAAGGGTTGAAGAATTGGTTGAATCCATAAAAATACTCAAGCAGTGTCTTGAAAAGATTCCGCAGGGATCTCATAATGCTCTTCAGACAAAAAAGGTATTACCAAAGAAAGAAAGAGTCTATACAAAGATGGAAGAACTTATTCACGATTTTATGATAATCAATTTCGGTGTAAATCCTCCAAAGAGAGAATCATATTCAGCCATCGAAGCTTCCAAAGGCGAACTCGGATTTTATTTTATCAGCGACGGAACAGGTAATCCATGGAGACTGAAGATCCGTTCACCGAGTTTTTGCAACTTACAGGGACTTGCTCCTATGATGAAGAACTGCATGATCTCGGATACAGTAGTAATTATAGGAAGTGTTGATCCTGTGATGGGTGAAGCAGACAAGTAAAAAGTATCTAGTCCGCCACGGCGGATTGGAGAATGTAGTGAGCGGAGTAAATGTTATAAAAATTTAAATCCAAAATCAAAG
>JAGPCH010000155.1 GCA_018058125.1 Ignavibacteria bacterium
CTCCTATCCCGCTCAGATCAAGTACCGTTACCGGCATTTCAACATCCCTGTAAACTGCCTGCACCGGTATTTTAAACTTATCACTATAAAAACCGCTCCTCAGCGAACTGTGATTTTCTATAAGTTGATTCCAGCTCTTCCTGATCAGATTAATATCCGCATCTCTAAGATCACAGCTCAACTGCTCAATGTATGCTCCTCCATCAGTATCATATAATGCATGAAACAACATTCCTTCCTGTAATCCGCTTAACTTATATATGGATTCAATATTTTCTCTTCGGGTTGAGTCCTCGTACTTTTCATCAAGAAATCTGTCAAACTCCTTATAGCTTATCTCAGAGCCAAGACCAAAATCTGACGGAGTAAATATTTCTTTAGAGTTTTTAAGTTCTAAGCAATGTGCAATTATTAATTTTAGATTTTTAAAATAATCTTCCGAAAGATCATTAAAAGTATCTGTTTCAAAATGCTTACTGCTGTAATTCCAGTTTAATATTAACTTCTCTTCTTTAATGATTGCATTAATAGTAATTTTCTCTTTGACTGTCTGCTCACTGCTTATGTCAGTTCCGGCTGATACCGGACTTCCTGAAAGTAAATTATTTTCTCCCGTTACATTATCAAGCTGTCCTAAATAATTAAACAAAATTTCTGGAGTTTCAAAATCTGAAAAATTTTCATTCTTGTTTATATATTTTAAAACACCATATCCAAGACCTTTATCAGGAATTTTCCTCATCTGCTCTTTTACTGATTTAATTTTGTCCGATATAGTGTTATCCGATCCAATATTCAGCAAGACCGGAAAGAGACTTGTGAACCAGCCAACTGTCCTGCTGAGATCTATACCTTCCGAAATTTCCTCACGTCCGTGTCCTTCCATTCCAATCACGATCTGCTCTGTCTTTTCTCTCTCGCACATTGTCATTGCCAAAGCGCAAAGTAAAATATCATTAATTTCTGTTTTATAAACTCCCGGAACATCCTTCAGCAATAGCTGAGTATTGATCTGATCAAGTTCGACAGTTTTTAGTTCTATGTCTTTTGCAGTTAATTGATCTGAATTATCTCTGTCAAATGTAATTGATTTATAACTTCCGGCAATTTCTGTCCATATTTTTTCCTGGGATAATAATCTCCTGCTCTTTCCATATTCCTCAAGCGTTTTATACCACTGACGATACGAACTTCCTTTTTCACCCAATTCCGGCTTTATCCCTTTTGAATAATTTTCCAGCAGCATCTCAAGATCACTCAGCAATATCCTCCATGAAACTCCGTCTATGGCAAGATGATGAACAATTATCAATATCCTGTTATGTATTTCTTCTTCCGGAGTAAGCACAAGTACAAATCTTACCAGCTCTCCTTTTTCAATATCAAGACTCTGCTGATATTTCTCAGCATGATCTTTTATTAAAACATCTAATTCACGTTTACCGGCTTTTGAATTTCTCAGATCTGCAGTCAGTAAAATTCCTTTTGATGAACTGTATCTTTGTTCCCAATGATTGTCTGACTTTTTATATTGAAATCTTAATGCATCATGAAATGCGGTTAACTGTTCGACTGACTTTTCCAGCACCTCGGAAGTAACAGACTTATCCAGTTCAAGCAGAATACTTTGATTGAAATGTGAAATATCTTTTCCGGCTCTTTCTAAATATACTTGCTGAATAGGCAATAATCCGCTTTCACCTGTCAGGTTTCCCTGTTCACCTATCAGAATTTCAGTTTCTCTTTTTTCAATAACTTCAGACAGTTTTTTTATAGTCTGAAAAATAAATATGTCAGCCGGCTTCATTTCTATACCGCTTCTTCTTGCTCTGCTGACTACCTGAATTGTAATAATTGAATCTCCGCCGAGTTCGAAAAAATTATCATTGATACCAACTTTATCAATACTCAACAGATCTTTCCATATCTGAGCCAGTGATTTTTCAATTTCATTACGGGGTGCTTCATATTCATTTGTGAGGAGTTCACTAAGATCAGGATTCGGTAATGCTTTCCTGTCAACCTTCCCATTCTTATTTAATGGCAGACTTTCCATCTCGATCAAAACAGCAGGTATCATATATTCCGGAAGTTTACCACTTAAATATGTAATGATCTCATCTTTATCAAACTTTCCTTCCGGTATAATATAACCTATAAGTCTCTTCCCGCCTGATGATGTCTCAGCTGCTACTACCACTGACTGTTTCACTGATCCGCATTCCTGAAGCACACTTTCTATTTCCCCAAGCTCAATTCTGAATCCTCTGACTTTTACCTGATCATCTATCCTTCCTTTGTATTCAATATTACCGTCTCCCAGCCAGCGGCATATATCTCCTGTCCTGTATAATCTTGAACCTTCTTTATCATTAAATGAATTTGAAATGAATTTCTCTTTTGTTAAATCAGGTGAATTCAGATATCCCCGGGCTAAACAATCACCTCCCAGATACAGCTCGCCATTTACACCTACCGGAACTTTCTTCCCGCCTTTATCCAGTATATAAACTTCAATATTCGAAAGAGGCTTTCCGATCGGAAGTGAATTAGTAAATGCAATATCACTTGTGACATTATATTCTATCGCAGTGACAGTGGTCTCCGTAGGTCCATACTCATTATAAAATTTCGTTTTATCTTTCCAGTATTCAGCAAGCTCAGGTTTGCAGACATCACCACCCGCAATGACTCGCTTTAAGTAACTGTGATTTTCCGGTTTTACATTTTCAAGAAAGGATGGTGTTGCATGTAAATGTGTTACCCTTTGATCAGTCAGATATTTTTCAAACAGCTCTTTGCTGAGCTGCATTCCATCCGGTATCAAAACTAACGGCACGACATTAAATAAAGCAAGAAATATCTGTTCTACTGATGCATCAAAACTGTAATTAGCAAATTGTAAAATCCTTTCATCATCAGTTATACCAAAAAATTTAGTCTGAGCATAAATAAGATTCACAACGGAACCATGCTCTATCATCACTCCCTTTGGCTTTCCTGTCGAACCTGAAGTATAAATTATGTAAGCAAGATTATTCGGCTCAATTTTTATATTCGGATCTTCCAATGATTGGTCTTCTAATACTAAGTTATCATCAATCTCTACAATTTCTATATTTCCTTCTATTGGTAACTTTGATATGCACTTCCTGCTGCTAAGAATAATTTCAGCTCCCGTGTCTTCTAGTATGAATTTTTTCCTTTCGTCAGGATATTCAGGATCTATAGGTACATAAGCAGCGCCTGCTTTCAGAATACCAAGTATCCCCGCCATCATTGCAAATCCGCGTTCAATACATATAGGAATTAATGTTTCCTTTTTGACGCCTTTACTTATTAAAAAATTTGCTATCTGATTCGCTCTCTCATTTAGTTCGGAATATGTCAGCTTCTGATCTTCAAATATCAAAGCAGTATTGCCGGGATAATTCTTTACCTGCTCTTTAAAAATTTCCGTTATGCTTTTTTCATCCGGATAGTCATCAGTTGTTCCCGAAAATTCTATTAATTGCTTTTCTTCTGCTTCTGTTAATATTGATAAAGAATCAATTTTTTCGTAGGGTGATTTGACAATAGAATTCAGAAGCTCTTTGAAATGCTCTGCCATTCTCAATATCGACTTTTCAGAATAAAGGTCAGCAGAGTATATGATTTCACAATTCAGTTTACTGTCTGCTTCTGCAATATTAAAAGTCAGATCATACATGGATGTCCCGGGCATCAGATCTTCACGTTCAATTTCTACATCCCTGAGTTTCAGTGTTTCCGCTTCGGGTGTATTATGAAGTATGAACATCACCTGAAACAATGGACTTCTGTTGAGTACCCTTTCCCTGACAGTCGCTTCCACTACTTTCTCAAAAGGCACTTCCTGATTTTCAAATGCTTTGAGTGTATTTGATTTTACATCTTTTAAAATTTCCTCAAAAGATAAGCTTCCTTTTACTTCGTTCCGAAGAGCAAGTGTGTTTATAAAAAATCCTATCAGTCTCTCGACTTCCTGACTTTGTCTTCCTGCAACGGGAGTTCCCACGCAAATATCTTCCTGCCCGCTGTATTTATAAAGCAATACGTTAAATGCCGTGAGCAAAGTCATGAAAAGAGTAGCGCTATTCTCATTGCCAAGCAGGTTCAGATCATTTATTAAATCATCTTTGATCTCAAATTTTACAGAAGCTCCTTTAGTGCTTTGTACCGGCGGTCTTGGATTATCTGTCGGCAGCTCGAGCGGCTCTGCTCCTTTAAGCTGATTTTTCCAGTACTCCAGTTTGCTGCTTAAATTTTCATCTTTAATATTTTCACGCTGCCACATGGCAAAGTCAGCATACTGCACACTTAAATCAGATAAATAACTATTCCTGTTCTCACTATATGATCCGTACAATTCCAGAAATTCCTCTACCAATACCGATAATGACCAGCCGTCTGAAGCAATGTGATGTAATGTTATCACTAAAATATTTTCTTCATTACTAATTTTTATCAGATCAGCTCTGACCATATGATCATTGGAAAGATCAAATGGTTTGTTGATAAGTTGCTGTATATATTTTTTTAAACCCGTTTCATCATTTTTGTAAATTGCTCCGTCGGATACAGACAGTTTCCATTTATTCTTTTCATTTACTTTTTGAAATGAATTACCTTCAATCTCATAATAAACAGTTCTGAGTATCTCATGTCTGTTGACGATCTCCTGAAATGCAAAAGTTAAAGCTTCCTTATTTAGCTTTCCTTTTAATCTCATTACCGCCGGCAAATGATAATGCAGACTTCCTTCAAGATTGTCTATGAATAATAATCTTTCCTGACTAAAGGATAATGGTATGTCATCCGGTCTGTTCTCAGTTACGGTAATTGCAGTTTTGTTTTCCCCTGTATCTTCACTTTTTTTCTTTTCAATTAATTCTGCTAATTGCGAAATTGTCGGATAAAGAAAAATCTCACTGGTTTCAAATTGAATTGAAAAGTGGGAAGATATGCGTGAGAGAAGCTGAATGCCTTTAATGCTGTTTCCGCCTGTGACAAAAAAATCATCACCGGTTCCGAAATTATCATGTCCAAGCAAAGT
>JAGPCH010000156.1 GCA_018058125.1 Ignavibacteria bacterium
ATCTTATTTCAAGTAGTGTCACTCCAAGTAATATATAGAGGAATACTATTATTAAAGGTTTATAAGTTTTCAGTTTTGAAACTTCTTCCGGTGTTTCTACCATTGTTGAATGATGATCCGATGATACCTCTTCTCCGAGTTTGTAGTCACCGGCTTTTTCCAATGCTGAATTAAATATACCGGCATCTATATGTTTACTCATTTTGATCTCAGCTTCGGGCGGATCGAGAGTTACTGTCACATTTTCAACTCCCTTCACTTCTGATAAAGTTTTCTGAACTCTGCCTACACAGTGATTGCAGGTCATTCCTGTTACTTTGAATTTGTGTGTCATTTTAAATTATATATTATTTTTTAAAATAAGATTACTTTATTTGTCTTTTTAATAACTGAGCATTAACGGCAACTGCAATAGTACTTAAGCTCATGAATACAGCGCCTACAGCCGGACCCAATACAAATCCGGATGAATATAAAACTCCGGCAGCAAGAGGAATTGCTACTATATTATATCCTGTAGCCCATGCAATATTCTGAATCATTTTATTATAAGTAGCTTTTCCGAAAAGTATAAGGTTTGCAATATCTTTTGGATTACTGTTAACGAGTACTATGTCAGCCGTTTCAACGGCTACATCTGTTCCGGATCCAACCGCTATCCCGACATCCGCCTGAGCCAATGCAGGTGCATCGTTTACTCCGTCACCGGTCATTGCTACAAATTCTCCTTTGCTCTGAAGATCTTTTACGATCTCTACTTTCTCGTGCGGCAATACTTCCGAATAATATCCATCCAGCCCGAGTTCATCTGAAACTGCTTTGGCAACGGTTTCATTATCTCCCGTAGCCATCATTACTTTGATTCCATTTTTTTTGAAAGTATTGATAGCATCTTTGCTCTCCGTTCTGATGGTGTCAGCTAAAGAAATATATCCGGCTACTTTATCATTAATGATCACAAATACAACTGTCTCTGCTTTACTTGAAAATGCGCCTTCAGGAATTGGCAGATCTTTCTCTTTAAGATAACCCGGACTTACAACTTTTACTGAATTCCCTTCAACTATTGCCTCAACTCCTTTACCGGTTATTGAATTAAAGTTTTCCGCATCCGGAATTTTCAGATCAAGATCTTTAACTTTGTCAATAATGCCGACAGCAATCGGATGCTCGGATGTCTTCTCCAGAGCACTCGCCAGTCTTAACATTTCTTCAGGTGAAATATCAGATATACTTTCAAAACGGGTAACTCCAAATACACCTGTTGTAAGTGTTCCTGTTTTATCGAATAATAAAACCGTGATCTTCCTTGATTCTTCAAAAGCTGTTCTGTTGCGGATAAGAAGTCCGTGCTGTGCGGATACGGAAATTGAAATTGCAACTACAAGAGGAATTGCAAGACCAAGAGCGTGCGGACAGGTTATAACCATGACCGTGACCATTCTCTCAAGCGCAAACACAAACGGATAACCGGCGATCAGCCAGACTGCCAGTGTTCCGAAGCCGATTGTCAGAGCGACATAAGTAAGCCATTTTGCAGCGCGGTCAGAAAGATTCTGCATTTTGGATTTTGTCTTCTGAGCTTCCGCGACTAATGTTATTACTTTATTCAGATAACTGTCTTTACCGGTGTGTTCTACTTTCATTTCAAGCGAGCCATTTCCATTTATCGAACCACCTATGACCTTATAATCTTTTTCTTTCTTAACCGGTTTTGATTCTCCTGTCAGCATAGATTCATTTACATAACTGTTACCATCAACAATTATTCCGTCTGCCGGAACTTTCTCCCCCGGCTTTATAAGAATAGTATCATTTATCTCAAGCATATCAAGTTTCACATCTTCTATCTGACCGTCTTTATTAATTCTATGCGCTTCAGCCGGCATCATACTTACAAGTAACTGCAGAGCTTTGGATGCACCTAAAACAGATTTCATTTCAAGCCAGTGTCCGAGTAACATTATGTCGATCAGTGTCGCAAGCTCCCAGAAAAAATCCACACCCTGCAATCCAAACACAGTTGCAGTACTGTAAAAATAAGCCACACTGATTGCCAAAGCTATCAGTGTCATCATTCCGGGATTCCCGGACTTTACTTCACTAAAAAATCCCTTTAAAAAAGGTAACCCGCCCCAGAAGTAAACTACAGTTGAAAGAATAAATAGGATATAAGCATTTCCCGGAAGCAGCCATTGATAACCAAAAAACATCTGTATCATCGGTGAAAAAATCAGGATCGGAATCGTTAGTATCAACGAAACCCAAAACCTTTTTTTGAAATCATCGATCATCATCTGATGATGATCATGACCTTCCATTCCCATAGGAACACTGCCGTGATCATGATCCTGCATTTTGCTGTGATCCATTTTTGAATGGTTCATCCCGTCTGATTTCTTTTGTTCGTTATGTTTGTGATTTTTATCCATGATATTAAAAGGACATTTTAACTTTATTTATTCTTTAATCAATCTGACAAGACACATTCTATTTCTTATTCATTTTACTGTGATCCATTCCTTCCATTTTCTTTGTTCCGCCCATCATATCTTCACTTTCCATCTTATCCATATCACCTTTCATCATTCCCTGCATCATATCCATCATTTGTTTATCACCCATCATTGTTTTGCACATATCCGACATCATTGTCGAATCGCTTTTACACATTTCCATCATACTCGTCATCATGCCTTTCATCATCTCAGGATTGTCTTTCATCATTTTCATCATTTCATCTTGATTTTCCATCATCATTCCCATCATACTGCTCATCATTTTTCCGTTTCCCTTCATCATTTCTTTTCCGCCATTGTTTTTCATCATTGATTCAAGCATCTCTTTCGACATACTGCTGTTTTTTGCAATTGAGTCCATGATCATTATTCTTGATTCCGGTTTTGATAGAACCTGATTTACATCCGGGCTTGATTGACATGACGAGAATATAGCTATGAGTGCTACTGCTGTAAATACCAGTGTTACTTTTTTTAATGTTTTCATGATCTTGTATTTTTTAAGTTTATAAAAATTTCTGTTTGACTTCTATATCTTTCTATACAAAAATACTAACTACTGAATTCAGAACTGTTACGAAATTTTTATAAAAGATTATGAAATTTAAAGATTTATATTTTGTCTAATGATTTTCTTTTAATGGTTCTTATCTTCTTAAAATGTCCCGGAGTGAGTCCCGTTACTTTCTTAAACTGACTCGACAAATAAGCAACGCTGCTGTATCCCATTCTGTATGCTATTTCACTTAATGTTAATTCATCATACACCAGTAATTCTTTTACACGTTCAATTTTATGCCGGATAAAAAATTTTTCAATTGTAAACCCCTGAGATTCGGAAAACAGATTGCTTAAGTATGTGTGATCTTTGTGAAGTTGCGATTCTAGATATTCCGATAAATTAATTTTTATTTTTTCTTCAGGATAATGGACCAGTTCTACTATAAGATTTTTTATTTTTTCTATCATCCGGCTGTTCTTATCATCCATCAGCTCAAATCCGAATTCTCTTAACTTATTTCCTAAAAGTATTTTTTCTGCTTCAGTTGGATCTTTTAAAATTTCAACTTCACCAAGATTGATACTTTTGACTTTAAAACCCAGACTTTCCAGTTCAATTCCAACTACCATTTTACATCTGTCACAAACCATATTTTTAATATACAGCAGCATAAAACAATATTAATTTATTAATGCGGATTATTAACTATTTACAGCAATCTTTATCCTTACTTACATTTCTGAATTTTCTTACAGCTATTAAAACGACTATTCCTATAAACATTGCACTAAAAAATATTTCCATTCCAATATTTAAAAAAGTGAAGCAATATTTTATTGCTTCACTTTATAGATTTACTAATTATGGCTTTTTACAGCAACCATGTAAATTATCATATGCTTCAGTATCAGCAGGTTCTTTATTTGCGTCATATCCTACAGATGTTATCGCTTTTTCTATCGCTTCCTTATTTGTCAGATCTGTATCGTATGTTACGCTTGCACTTTTTTTATCAAGATCAACAGATACTTCCTCAACACCCTCTACAGAATTAATTGCATCTGTTACTTTTTCAACACACATATCACACTGCATTGAATTCAACTCAATAGTAATGGTCTTACTTTTCTGAACTTCTTTTGAAGATGCACTATTAATACTGATTGTCATCATGACAAGTGTAAATATAGCAAGAGCTAATAGATTATTTTTTTTTGTTTTCATTTTTTATCTGATTTATTTTATGAATAAGTGTTTTATAATTTATACTGACCGCATAAATATTTACACAGTCAGCATAATAGTTACTTTACTTTTTGTCTTTCTGATCTTCAGGCAATTTACAGCAATCATCAAGTTCACTGTATGCTTTTAGATCTGCTTTTTTATCATTTGCATCATAACCTGCAGCAGTAATAGTCGCTTCAATTTTTTCAACATCAACTTTATTCTTATCATAATTTATATGAGCTACTTTTTCTTTTTTATCAACATTAATGCTTTCGATCCCATCAAGTTTATTTAATGCTGTTTCTATGTTTTTCTTACAGATACCGCATTGCATTGAAGATACTTTTACCATAATGTGTTCAGTTCCATCTTTACCGGACATGTCATTCATATCCTTTGTTTCCGTATTATCTGTCGGTGTTATTTTTTCATTCTTTGTACCGTCAGATACTTCATCTGTTTTTTTCTCTCCGCAACCGGTTATTAATAATGCAATTAATAAGATCGCAAATACAGATGACAAGATGTTTCTTTGATTTAGATTTTTCATTTTTTTTAATTTTATTTTGTTTTTTTAAAATTCTTATTTTAAACTTATCTTACTTAACTCACTTAACTCACTTAACTCACTTAACTCACTTAACTCACTTAACTCACTTAACTCACTTAACTCACTTAACTTACTAAACTCACTTAACTCACTCAACTAATTCAACTAACTCAATTCTCTATTTCTTCATATCTTTCATCACATCATTTTCTTTATTGAATATTGGATCGCCTTTGATTTCCATTTCCATTCCTTCCATGTT
>JAGPCH010000157.1 GCA_018058125.1 Ignavibacteria bacterium
CCTCAAGACTGTAATAATCAGAGTAGTCAACTTTTATTGGATTAATGAATCCATGTTCTGATTTTGATTCGATGAGTTTATTAAGCCCGGCAGGATTGCGGGCGATGACTGAAACTGTATATCCGTGCTGAGTAAAATAATCTGAGACTCCGGCCAGCATTCCCGTGCCGCCGACTATCAGTGCATGAAGCATATTAAAGATAATAATTTAATGGGATTATAATAATTATTCACTAAGCTCTGGTTTTACCCAACGGAATAAATTCCACTGTTACAACAATTACCGAACCTACGGTTCTTATTTAAAAAAGTATTTATATTTTTAATGCAATTATTATAGATAAAAAAATATGAGAACCATAGATTCGGAACAAAAATTATTAAAGCAACAGATTTTAATCCCTTGCGATGATAATGATTATAAAATATTGATCAGTTCTTCTTCATCCATTACAAGAACTTCTCTAGCATTCGAACCGTTCTTTGGACCTACTATTCCGGCTACTTCAAGCTGATCCACTATTCTCGCGGCTCTTGCATAACCGAGTTTTAATCTTCTCTGTAATGTAGAGGTCGAACACTGCTGAAGCTTGAAGATCAGTTTTGCAGCTTCACCGAACAATTCATCCCTGTCATCTATATCTCCATAAGCGTAAGCTTTCTTTTCTATTATAGAAGGTAAAAGATAGGGTTTTGTAAATCCCTGCTGAGCTTCTATGAACTCTGCAACTTTCTCACACTCTTCTGTCGTAATAAGCGCATTCTGAATTCTGATCGGTTTTGAAGATGCTGCAGATAAATATAACATGTCACCGTTTCGTAAAAGTTGATCGGCGCCGCCCATATCAAGAATTGTCCTCGAATCAATTTTTGAAGCAACCTGATAAGCGATCCTGACAGGGAAGTTTGCTTTGATAACACCTGTTATAACATCCACAGAAGGTCTCTGTGTTGCTACGATCAAATGAATTCCAACGGCTCTTGCCATTTGTGCTATCCTTGCAATCGGTTCTTCAATTTCACGTTTGGCTGTGATCATAAGATCAGCAAGCTCATCTATTATAACTACTATGAACGGCATTTTTTTATGACGAATTGCATCATTATCTTTGAGCTTTCCCTGTGCATATTTTTCATTATAGGATTCGATATTTCGGACACCTGCATTTGCAAGTTTATCATAACGGTTTTCCATTTCAGATTCGACACTCTTCAATACAGATACAGCATTAGAAGGACTGGTTACAATGCTCTCATTAATATCAGATGAAGTTGCTAAGAAATGTTTCTTTAATTTTGAATAAAGGCTAAGCTCGATCTTCTTCGGGTCTATCATTACAAATTTAAGATCCGAAGGATGCATCTTATACAAAAGACTTCCTATAATAGTATTAATACCGACACTCTTACCCGAACCTGTAGCGCCTGCAATAAGAAGGTGAGGCATTTTTGCAAGATCATCTATGAATACTTCCCCGTCAATGGTTTTTCCGAAAGCGATCGGAAGACTCTTTTTACTGTCGTCAAATTTCTGTGAAGAAAGCAGACTCTTTATTCTGACAAGCTGAGCTTTTCTGTTAGGGATCTCGACACCAACCGTTCCCTTTCCCGGTATCGGGATTATCATACGAATGCCTTTGGCTTTCATGGCAAGCGCAATGTCATCCTGAAGCGATTCAATCTTTGAGAGCTTCACATCAGCAGCGGGAACGAGTTCATATAATGTAACAACAGGTCCCGGAGTAGCAAATACTTTTTCAACTTCAATTCCGAATTTCAAAAGCTTTGCCTGAAGAAGCCTTCCGTTTTCAGTAAGTTCTTCATTTGGAATCGCTTCAAATTCTTCTTTAGTAGGCTCGATCAGTAAATCAGCATTTGGATAAATATATTTCTCAAGTTTCTCTTCTACAAAATCCTCTTCCCTGTTGCTTGCAAGTTTATCAACTTCATTTGAATTCTGAGGATTTATTTCAATTTCGTTAGCTTCATCTCTGGATATAGTATTTGATACAAGTTCAGGTTTTGATTCCTTTATTTTCTTTTCCTGAATAATGATCTTAGCCGGTTCATCCTGTTTTGGTCTGTTAATCTCTGTCTCTTTGATGCGGTCAAATTCTGATAGCTCTTCTGCGTTTTGTTTGGAATATTTACTTTTTAAAATTCTCTCGCGTTCCTTTTTTAAAGCCTCTTCCAGTTCATCGATGTTAGAGTTTGACATATCTTTATTTCCACCAGCAGACAGGTTTTTTGTAACTTTTTCTTTTGAGGAAGTAAGTTCTGTTTTTTCCTGATGAAAACTTTCCAGTATCTTTTCAGATAATAATTTAATTCTTGCAAAAGTCTTTATAATGTTACCGTCTATAAGAAGCAATGAGAACAATATCAGAAACAGTCCGAAGAATATTGAAGCGCCGGCGCTGCCAAGCGTCTGATAAAATACGGATGCAAAGAAATCGCCGGAGGTACCGCTTAGTTTGGCTGATACGGCATCTCTTCCCGTAAATATTCTGAGCAATCCGAAAGTTGATGCCAGACAAAGCATAAGAAGTAATGAGTATATACTGAACTGAATAGTCTTTCCGAGAGGTTTTTTTCTGAGCAGAGTTGAGCCAAAAAGGACTAATACGACAGCGACAAATATTGAGAAATATCCGAAGAAACTGTTTATGAAAAAATTTGAGACATAAGCCCCGGCAATACCGAGCCAGTTGAAAGTCACATTAACGGCAGAATACGCTTCACGTCTGAATACATCCAACAGGCTGAGCTTTTCCAATGTAGCCTGATCTTTATCAGAGTATGAGATCAATGCCAGTCCAATAAGCACGCCAAAAAGCAAAATAAGAAAACCTAATAACTGCTTTTTAATGTCAGTAGAGATATTGAAATCTTCGTGAGATGAACTTCTTTTAGTTCTGGTAGTCTTAGCAGGGGTTTCTTTCTTTGTTAAGCGTGAAACTTTGCTTTTTTTCATTTTTGAAAATTAATTTGCAAATTATTTTTCGCTTACCTTTTCTTTTTTAATATCTTCTTTTTTTGCACCGATATTTATTCTCTTCATTTTCGAACGCTGATCTGTATCATCCTGAAACTGTTCTTTGAATCTGACTACACCATTTCTGAATATAGGTATGAAAGGATAGGAATCTATTTTCGAACTGATCTCAAGATCGGTATCAAACCCTATTGATGTAAGGAACTTACCGTGTTCGGATAAATGAAACATCTTTAACACTTTGTCCTGAGACGGAACATTCAGAAGCATTGCAAGATCATTACACAGATTCAATGCAGCTATTTCGGAATCTTTCATTTCAAGTGTTCTGCCAACGGATAACTTACTGAGAAGCATACCGGCGCAGACAGCGTCTTCAAGACAAAATTCATTTAATTTACCCGAGCATATTATCGTAAAATCTTCATCCATTGCATTTATGTAATCAACGATCGCAGAGATATTTATGAAACTGCAGATCAGACAGGTCTTTGCAAATTTTGATTTTATTATGGCAAGTGTACCGTTAGTAGTACTAAAGATCAGCGATTTGTCTTTAACAACATCGGGAGTATATTCAGTCGGCGAATTACCGAGACTGAAACCCTCTACTACTTTTCCGTTACGCTCACCGCATAGTATCGAATTTTTCGAACCTTTAGCGACTCTGACTGCTGTTGCGATATTCTCTGTTGGTATAATTTCTTTTGCTCCGTTTGCAAGAGCAATGGTCATAGTTGTAGTTGCCCTTAGTACATCCATAACTATTACATTCTTATCTTTTAATATCAGATCATCCTGTATTAATGATTGTGAAAGTAAAATTTCAATTCTTTTCATATTATTGGTCAGGTTTCCCTGCGATTTCCTGGTTTAATTTCTTTAACTTAAAAATGGTGTCTTGGTAATTGTTGCTTTAATTCTTTTGTCCCTTATTGCTATCTCTATCGGCAAACCGGTTTTATTAAATCCGTTATCAATATATGCCAATCCGATATTTTTATTTAGCATTGGCGACATACTTCCGCTTGTTACGAATCCGATCTTCTTATCACCGGAAAATACTTCCTGTCCGTGACGTGCGACCATTCTGTCGTCCACTATAAATCCAACCAGTTTCCTTGTTGAGTTTTCTTTTGCTTTTAAAATAACTTCCTTGCCATTGAAATCACCTTTGTCCGGCTTAGTGATCCAGCCCAGTCCGGCTTCGATAGTATTTGAATTTTCATCCATGTCATTCCCGTAAAGTCTGAATGCATATTCGAGTCTCAGTGTATCTCTTGCACCGAGTCCCACAGGCTTAATGTTATATTCTTTTCCGGCTTCGAATATTGCATTCCACAGATCTTCGGATAATCTAACATCTGATGAAGAATAAATTTCAAAGCAGATCTTCTCACCTGTATAGCCGGTATGAGAAATTATCACATCCTGTCCTGCAACTTTCCCTTTGGCAAATTTATAATAAGCTAAATCTGAAAGATCAATGTCGGTAAGTTTTTGCAAAGCAGGTAAAGAATTCTTTCCCTGAACTGCAAGTAAGGAAGTCTCATCTGAGATATTTTTTAAAGTAACGTCTCCGGATAAATTCTCTTCCATCCATTTGATATCTTTATCGATATTTGAGGCGTTTATCACGAGCATATAGTAATCGCCGCAGTTATATACTAGAAGGTCATCAACTATTCCGCCGTCTTTGTAGCACATTGCAGAATATTGAACGTCACCTTTTTCTAATTTTGAAACATCATTGGTTGTGATTCTCTGAACGAATGCAAAAGCGTCTTTGCCTCTGACCTCGACTTCACCCATGTGGGAAACATCAAATACGCCGACTGATTCGCGCACGGCTTTGTGTTCGGCGATGATACCTTCATACTGTATAGGCATCTCGTATCCTGCAAACTCTGTAAGTTTTGCTCCAAGGGTTTTGTGAATGTTATTGAATGCTGTCTTTTTCAAATGGTATTAGGTATTAAGTATTAAGTATTAAGTATTAAGTATTAAGTATTAAGTATTAAGTATTAAGTATTAAGTATTAAGT
>JAGPCH010000158.1 GCA_018058125.1 Ignavibacteria bacterium
GAGTACGTCTATCTGGTAATGTGCGCTTCGAGCTCTATTTCCATCAGGAATTCCGGCAGCGCCAGTTCCTTAACACCAAGCCATGATCCTGCCGGAAATTGTTTTGTGTAAATTGAACTTCTGTAAGCCGCATGTTTCAAAAATTCGGGCATGTCTGTTGTAAAAATATTTTCAACTAATACATCATCAAAAGTGCATCCGTAATGTTTCAACACTTTTTCAAGATCAGAATAACAATTTTTCATCTGCTCCGGAAAATTTCCGAGAGCTGTTGGATTTCCATCATCATCCATGCTTACTGCTCCTGAAATCTTGATATCATTTCCAATTCTTACTGCATGAGAATAACCGTATGCTTTTTCGATCTCAGGACGAAGGTTGAAATATTCCGGTGTTACTGATTTCTGATTATCCATTTAATGTTTTGTTTGATTTTTTGCCTACTCTGTTTGTATTGTATTTCCGGTTTTTGGCGATAACCGGTTTTTGAACTCTAACTTGATAAATCAAATTTAACTAAGCTATGTAATAAATTTACTCTCCTTCAATTTTTCATCACCGGCATTCATAAATTTTCGGGACATCCCATGGTAAAACCTTTCCTTTGATATGACTTTGATCAACTTCACAAGACTTCTCTTCATATTTTTACGAAAACTTTACATATCTGCACGAAGAATTTACATATCTGCACGAAGACTTTACACATTTGCACGAAGACTTTACACATTTGCACTAAGACTTTACACATTTGCACTAAGACTTTACATATTTGCACTAAGACTTTACACATTTGCACTAAGACTTTACATATCTGCACGAAGAATTTACATATCTGCACTAAAACTTTACACATTTGCACAAAGACTTTACATATCTGCACGAAGAATTTACATATTTGCACGAAGACTTTACATATCTGCACTAAGACTTTACATATTTGCAACAAGACTTTACACATTTGCACCAAGACTTTACACATTTACACGAAGACTTTACATATCTGCACGAAGAATTTACATATCTGCACTAAGAATTTACATATCTGCACGAAGAATTTACATATTTGCACTAAGACTTTACATATCTACACGAAGAATTTACATATTTGCACTAAGACTTTACACATTTGCAACAAGACTTTACACATTTGCACGAAGACTTTTCATATCTGCACGAAGAATTTACATATTTGCACGTAGACTTTACATATTTGCACCAAGAATTTTCATATTTGCATGAAAGCTTTTCACATTTTCACGGAATAATTAACATTTTCACGAAATATTTTCACATTCACATGGAATCAGGTAAAAATCTTAAGGCAATTTATACATTTCTGTGTATTCCGGTTTCTTTTTTAATCTGCTTCAGAAAATTCTTATTATAATGTTTCCTGATCTGCCGGTCAGCTCTTTTAATTAACATGCATTGAGGAAAATATATGTTTTATATATTTTTCTGATGAAATGAAGATCTTTGGTGCTATATGGTTTATAGTGGAAATAAATTAAACAAACTTAATTGAATTTCAAAACGAATACTTTTTTCAAACTTACAGTGACTATATAAAAGCACAAATTTGTCATTCCCGCCCGCCTGCAATTAAACTCTTTAAGTATAGAATAATTTTCGTGCAGGCGAGAGCGGGAATCCAGGAACTTGAAAATTAAATCACTCTTCATCGTAAACTCCAATTTTAAAATATTAAAATCCGGTTTCAGCATTTCTTCTTTTCCTCCAATTTCGTAAAAAAGATCAACCCATTTAGGGCTTTTTTCTCCGATCAATTCAAGCTTCCATTTCCTTTTCCATTTTCTTATCTGCTTCTCTTTTTCTATTGCTATTCTTACATCGTTAGTTTGTTCATACCAAGCAAGTTTATTCAAATCCTACTTTTCTGTAAATCCTTTGATTAATTTTCTTTTGAGCTAAATAACTCTTCGTAATAAATTATTATTCACACCGGTATATAAAGTACCATTCCTTTTATTTACAAGAATAAATACAAGAATATAGACTTAGTAAAGTTTCATATTTTATCTCCTCTTTAAAAATTAAAAAATTAATCAAATCTATAAACATCCTGGATTCCCGCTCTCGCCTGCAATAAACTCGCTTCAGACTTTTTTTATAAGGAATTGCAGGCGGGCGGGAATGACAAATGTGTTTTGTTGATAATTTCACCCACTGTATTTCATATAGAGCCAAATCTTTATATCAGAGAAAAGTAATATTAATCACTCTTTATTTTCAAGATATTCCAGCAGATCGCCCGGCTGACATTCAAGAACTTTGCAAATGGCTTCGAGTGTGCTGAAGCGGACCGCCTTTGCTTTTCCTGTTTTAAGGATGGAAAGATTGGATAAGGTCAGATCGACCTTTTCCGAAAGTTCGTTTAATGACATTTTTCTTTTTGCCATCATTACATCGAGATTAACTAATATCGGCATAATTTATATTGTTAATTCGTTATCGGACTGGATCTCTATTCCCTTTTTAAATACCTGCGCAATGATATAAATTATTCCGGCAAGAAAAAGGACTTCTATTGAATTCACATTTTCAGACTCTATTATATAACTCTTGTCCAGCCATTTACTGTATTCATTGAAAATTACCGAAATGATAAATATCTCAAATAAAACATAACTTATCTTTTCTATTAAATCTGCAATGGTTTTACTGAACGGACTCGTGAGATTGATCTTTGAAATTATCATTATGACCAAATAAGCTGTGTATGCTTTTAGCCCGTAAAGTACAACAATAAATGAAACTACTGCAGTATATTGTCTGAAATCAGTTTCTCTGAGAGATGAAAAATCAAGTCCTGGATAAAGTTTACCGGAAACCTCAGGATTAAAAAAACCAACGACATATGAAAAGAGAATTGATCCTCCCTGTATCAATAATCCGATGAATACTATCCAGGTCAGGACATTCATTACCTGTAAAATTGTTTCTGTTTTAGTTTTGGTTTTGTCTTTGGTTTCGGTTTTCATTTTGGTTTGCTAAATTGTTTTAGCAAATATCGATAATATTTTATTGATAATCAATAAATATTTATTGGTATTAATATATTGCGGATTTGTATGAATGGTGTAAAATTTTTCTAAACAATTTTAGTTACTCGTTCCCAAACTCTCAGACTTTCCGAAAACGTTGGGTTTGCCTCAAAGACACGAAGTCTCTAAGATAAAAATCTCAAAAATGCTCTTCTTTGAGCCTTTGAGTCTTTGAGGCAGGCATAATGTTAATGTTTTCGGACAGTCTGTATATCAAAGAGCTTATTTTTAAATTTAAGATCTGACTAAACTAAAACTTCAAATCCCCAACCCATCCAGATGCTTCACTTTATGATACATCAAAGCAACCGTTATACACTTTTTCAGTTCAGCTTTCGGGATCTTATCTTTCATCTGAAAAACAATTGCTCTGTTACCTTCGAATTCAAATTTATCTTTAAAAACTTTTCTGAAAGTCGGAACAAGTTTGCTTGTGCATTTAAAATACATTGCATACTGATCGGGTTTATTTTTCTTGTAGTCTATCCTGATTGTACTTCCGGTTTTTACAATGTAACCTGGTTCTCCCCACTTAAGTCTTTCTTCGAGTTCGGTTATTTCCGGAATTTCGTTTGCAGTTTCAAGGATAAGATTCCGGAGATTTAATAATTTCTTGCGGACGGGTTCAGGATAGTTATTGAATCTGGTTTCGACTTCGGGGTTTGTAATTAAATGTATGTTTTTCATATGTTATAAATAATCTGCGGTCGCTGTTTAATGTTAACATCAGGAAATCGTGATTTCTTCTTATAAAATTTTACAGGCAAATCTTATCCCAACTTCCTTTATAAATCCAAAATCATTTATCCAACTAATATTCATATTGTCGCATACGTTTGGAATTTTCACTTTACTTGAAATTTGTGCAGTAATTTTTTCCTCTTTTGTAACTACAATTGATTTGTCATTTAAAGCGTGAGCAATGATCCATGGATCTGCCAGTGAACGGTTTTTTGTATTATCAACTAATTTTAAATGTAACGGATTTGAATTAATTTCTTTAAGACAATTAATTACTGATTCGGTAGTCTTTCTTACTGGGATATTACTTTGCTTCAGCCATTTAAATAAAGCATCCTCTGTTTTCTTGATCTCATCATAGACTTCCTGACAAACATAGATTTTATTCAGTGTTCCAAGTTCATTAAGTACATCCCAGTAATCAGGACAATATTCAGGCGAATAATAGGTTGACCATGCCTGAATAAGTATATTAGCATCTAAACAATATTCTGCATTTTTCATAATCATTCTTAATCATTCTTAATCATTCTTAATCATTTATATAACTGCGTTTCCAGTTTTTGGAATTTATTAATTCGTACATTCAGTAAGTTGCTTGCCTGAGTCGGTTCAATTACTCCGCCATGAAAAGCATCTAAAACAGTTTGAGTAAATAGTCTGCTGTTTCTGTTAAGCTGTAAAAGGTAATAACTTGGACCTCCCGGATTATCTTTAATTTTTTGTCTCGCTTTTTTTTCTGCTTCTCTCTTCAGAAAATCTTTAAAGTCTTTTTCAGCTTCCTTTTTTAAATCCTGATATACAGATAGTGAAATCAGATCTAAGTTAAAAGCTCTGACAAGAAATGCGATAGAGCTTACTCCTAAAATTTTTGAAGCTTTAAAGACTTCTTTTGAATTTTCAAAAATTGTCTTATCAAGGCCGCGAATGTAATCTTTTGGAATTAATGCATTAGCTGCAACTTCATTACAAAACAATTCAATCGGATGAAGTTTGTTATTATTCTTAAGATTGGGTTCAACATCATTTGAAATTCCTGTCTCAGCGATCCAGATGTGCGCAAGTTCATGCACTAAAGTAAAAAGCTGCGGGGCATTCCAGTCATCTGAATTAATAAATACAAATGGCGCGTAAGGATCTGCAATCGCAAAACCCTGCAATTCTTCTGAATCAAGTTTCAGCTTAGAATGAATAAAACTTGTCCGTGAAACAAATATTCCC
>JAGPCH010000159.1 GCA_018058125.1 Ignavibacteria bacterium
CACAACTATTGAGTCATCTTAAACTTACAAATAAAAAATCAGGACTTTTAATAAATTTCAATGTTCCCAGGTTAATTGAGGGTTTCAAAAGAATTATAAATTAAAAGCATTAAATTTTTTCTCTGTGTCTCTGTGTCTCTGTGGTAAACCTTGGTTCAAATAGCTTAATGATGAATCCTTTTTGGTTCTGGCTATGCCAGTTTAGGCATTAGAATTAAGTTAAAAATCATAATGGTTATCATAAATCCTTAAATTGATAAAATCAAAAATAGTATAATGAATGACTTATATATTCCAATATTTTTGACTAAACTCTTTTTTAGTTTATTATAATTTAATTTCAATCAAATAAAGAAAGGAAAGCCATGAGATCTATTTCAGTTGGACCTGTAAGTGATCTTTCATTTATTCAATCCGAAAATATTAAATCTGTCAAAAGTGCAGAATCGGACAATCCTAAAAAACCATTTTGCCTGTGCATCGAATTTCATAATGGAAAATCCAAGATGATATATTTTCTTATAGAGGACGAAGCTAACAGAAACCTTAAGAAAGTTAAAACAGAAATGCAAAAAGTTTTTAAAAACAATAATTTTCAAAAAATTCTTCCTGAGGTCCCAAAGGTCAAAATCCGAAAAAATAAAAAATCAGAGTTAGCAGACACTATAACAAAACCTAAATCTGTTTCAAAAGCCAAAAAGGAAGCAAAAGTTAAAGCTGTTACAAAAGCTAAACCAAAAGTTAAAGCTGTTACAAAAGCTAAACCAAAAGCCAAAGTTGTTACAAAAGCTAAAGTTAAATCAAAAAAATAGATATCATTACCGTGTCTCTTTGAGAATAAAAAAATTTACAAAAAAAGCGGGATTTGACTCCCGCTTATTAGTAAATTCAAGTATTGCAGCTAAATAATTATCTGCTGAAATTATAAACCAATCCGCCAACGTATTCAAATCCTGTCATCATCTTTCCTTCCTGACCTATTCCCGGATCAGAATCTTCCCAGAAGCTGTTATTGTAATTTATACTGGCATTAATTCCAAAATTTTTAGTAAACTTAACATCAAAACCAAATCCTACCTGATATGCATACTTTACAGTACTTTCGTCAGCATGATTCGGATCACCGACAAATTCTGAAGCAGAGATTATGTTAATTCCATTCATGAAAGAAAAATATGGCATGAAAACATTTTTGTAAACATAAAATCTGCCGCCAAAATGAAGAGGAATATAATTGAAATTATTAAATCCGCCGGAGTCAACTCCTACTTTGAAATTTTGTTTGAAATATCCGGAGCGGACTACAAGTAACCATGAATCAGGAAACTGCTTACCGTAATTCAGCATAAATCCTTGTCCGTCACTATAATAATTCTTGAAATTTCCTAAATTCTGGATATAATTATAAGTTACAAAGATCTGATCACTTAGTTGCTTCTTGTAATCAGATGTGCCTGCTTTTTTAACAGGGTTTACTGGTTCTAAAGATTCTTTATTGTTGTCCGATAACTTTAGCGGAGAAAGTGTCTGCGAATGACTCAGTCCCGTTATCGAAAAACACAATATTATTATTAATAAAATTATTTTCATAAATTAATTTTCAGTTTTAAAATATCCTTGTTTTAAAGTATGCTCTGATAAGCGGTGACTGAAATGCTACATCCGGCGTTGCCATCGGCTGTCCGGTATTTGGATCAGTAATGAATCCGGCCGGATAATGATAGTAACTGTTTCTTTTATAATATCCGAACCCCAGACCAAACACAAAATAATCTTTTAAAGGAAGCTGAAATCTTGCTTCACCCCATTGAACTAAATGCTGGGAAAATGCAGGTTCGCTTTGCGTCCATAAATAATCCATTGAATACTCAGCTTCAATTATATTCCAGTCTCCTTTATAAAGACCTATTCCAACATTTCCACCAAGCGCCTGACCCATATCATAGTTTCTTCCGTCAGTAGAATCCAGAAAATAATCATCTGATGTTGCAGCCATTGGTATAATTCTTAAACCAAGATTTGTTCTCAACTTTAAATTTTTATCGTTTAAAGTATATTCAGAGTTTAATTGTTCTACGAACGCTGCATTTCCGTAAATTAAAGCAATATTATTTATATAATCATAATTCAAAGTTGTTTCCAACGAATGTTTGGAAGTTTTTTTATCCGAGATCTGAAATGATACCAAACTTCCAATTGCATGCATTTCCTGAAGTGAAGGTGACGTAGTTCCTATTGCAAGATCAAATCGAAAGTTTGAAAAAGGAGAAGTATGTTTATAATCGAATTGATCACCGTATACAATTTCCATTTCAAACAAACCTTCAAGTTCTTTAACGTCTGAAGAATCATTTGTGAATACCTGTGTACCTGCATCCAGATTCAGATCAAAGAAATCAGGCTGACGCCATTCAGGATTTGGAAATATTCTTGAAACTTCACCGGTGACAAGTCTTTGAAATAATCTTACAGGATTAAACAGACCGCCAGCGATCTCAGTCCATACTCTGTGAGATCCTCTTGCAGTGTTATCTGTTACCATTGTAGATAGTCTGTAAAGAATTTCCCCGAAAGCTGCGCCGTTCAGACCGGTATTGACCCAGTCATTTATTGCAGGCTGATTTGTTTCCATGAATGTTTCCCACAGATAACTACCTGCAAGCGCAAAAGCAGTAGATTCCCAGAAGTTATAACCATTTGCCCTTCCACTGTTAAAAAACAAACTTCCGCCAAAAGGATGAGCGAAATAATTTGTCTCGAAGTTATCACCGTCATAATTCCATCCGTTATTTATATTTGACCATATAGACTGAAAACCTATGAACGGCCATCTCTCTCCCTGACCGGGATCTTCCCAGTCTCTTCCGAATCTAGCCAGAGCCCACGGAAAAGCAATATTGAAAAACAGTTCATCAAAAACCGCCCAGCCAAAATGCTTGGTTGATTCCCATGGTACATAATTTTCAGGAGGAGGTAAAGTTATAGGTTTGTTATTCTTTAAAGAATAATCTGACTTAGGGGATAATCTGACAAATTTTTTGTCGTCAGAATTTATTCCCTCGAATCCATCAAACTTTTTGGAAAGAGCTTTATTGCTCATTCCGGTAAAATTCTTAATAACCGATGAACTGTATTGCTCTTTGGTAATTGAATTAAGTGTTAATTTTATTTTATCACTGTTGTCTGCATAAGAAATTTTTTCGGAAAGTTTTTTCAATGTAAGAACTTCTTTACTTCCCGCAGTTTCCTGTCCGTAAGAAAGGCTAACTCCTGCAAAAAACAGTACAAATAAAACAAGTAGTGTTGTTTTTTTAATAGGCATATTAGTTATTAAATATTGTAGTGCTGAATTTTCAGCAATTTTTGTGCAAGTTTATGGATAAATATTTTAATTTGAAACTTATTTTTTAAGTATTTTAAAAGTTTAAATTAGGTTGTAATGAAAACAACTATTACAAACTGAATAAAAAAAAATCTATTGGACAGTACCTGCAATATCATGACGCTGCAGAAAATACTTTTCTTCAATAACTGACTCAATAATTCTTTATAGTGTCACCCATGTATAATTATAAAAAAGACTATCCATAGTCTGCTGTATAAATAACAACTGTGAAGCGTAAATTGTAAACATTTAAAATTTGACACTAAATAATTAAAAATTTAAATCTCTTACTAAATTTTTTGTTTTGCAAATTAATTTTAATCAGAGATTAAATCAACCTCCCAAAACTAATAACCTACCCAAATTAACTCATTTAGTAAATCACCAGTTTATTAATTTCCAAACAATTATTAAAATTATAACAGAAAAAGTATTTCACATAAATTCAAAATGAACAATAGCAGCTAATACCTAAAAGCAAAAAAGATCTTTTTTAGGGACTTGAGATCTGTTTCCGCTGATAAAAATTAAATGTTGAAATCAAAGATCAAAAATCAAAGATCCAAAATCAAAAATCTTTTAAATCCCAATTCCGAAATACCAAATAAAAAACTCCTTCCCGATTTTATAATCGAGAAGGAGAATTTTTAATTAATATTTAGCGATTAGGCAAATCCAAGATCAAAGATCCAAAATCAAAAATCTTTTAAATCCGATATCCCAAATTCCAATTGCACTTATTGTCTTGCCATCACAGCTTTCAATGCTGCTTCATCATCTTTTATCAGATCACCGCTGACATCGACAATAGCTGTAAAGATCTTCCCTGTAAATTCGTAAGGAGGTTCATAATCCGGAATTGTCGGTGAACCCGGATCGCTTCCTACAGCTACTGCCGCACCAAGTCCTAATGCAAAAGGCGTAGTGAATGGAAACTCAGTATCACCAACAAGTTTGTCATCAATATAAAGCTGACCGGATCCCGGAGTACCTTTACCTTGAGCAAAGTCAGGTTTACCTTTGACCTCGAATTCGAATCTGAATTTATGTCTTCCTTCGGGTACGTCATCAACTGATTTCACATAAAAATATTCTGAAGTGACATAATTATATCCATACTGAAGTTTCTTATCTTTTATAAATAAAGTATAACCTCCGTCGCAGCCACCCATACTGAACAATACTCCTTCTGCTCCGCCTTCCGGAATTTCAGCATCCACGGTAATTGAATGTGAACGGTTTAGAATATTAACAGCTGCATTGGAAGGAACAGTTTGTGTAAGCGGGTAATATGTATAACTTGTCCTCGGACCTGCAATCTGAGGTCTCGGTTCAGCAAGTCTTTCAACACCGCGGCTGTCTATAGGAAGGACGTTATATTTACCGGCTTCGACATACCATTGAGAAACCATCTCTATCAGCTTTGGTCTGTTATCTTTTGCAAGATTATTTGTTTCCGTCGGATCTTTTGTAAGATCAAAAAGCTCCCAGTTGTTTGCATCCAGCTCGGTTAGTTTTGCTGAATCTATCGGCGCACCGAATCCCATGCCTGCTTCGGTAAATGATTCACCCGGCCACGGGCATACAGCTCTCCAGCCATTGTGATAAATAGAACGATGTCCCATCATT
>JAGPCH010000160.1 GCA_018058125.1 Ignavibacteria bacterium
TATCAATTTTAACAGATTCATAAATAATCTTTTTGCTTCAATGATATCCGAAGAGTGGAGCAATTTTATATCACTTCCGATTACTTTCAGACATTCGGAAAATCTGATCAATCCGCAGTATTATCCCGGTACGGATATTCTTCTTGAAAGCGCCGCTGAAGAAAGATATCAGAATGTACTAAGGCTTACCGGCAGCGAGGAAGCCGCTAATAATGCAAGGAATAATTTAAATACTGAAGCGCAAACGCTTGTCGTGAGTAACAGTCTTAATATAAGCAATATGCAGTTCAATTTTCCGGGTAGTAATTTCCTGATCAAAGGAATTGTAAATCAGCTCAGATTTAATTTTAATTCTGTTTTTGGAAATTCAAGAGACCTGACTTATCAATACAGGGATGAATTCAGATATGACGGTGGTGTATCATTCGGCACTGATTTTGGTCTTAGTGATAAAATTAATCTAAACATAGGTACATTGCTTCCTTTGGGTGAAAAATATAAATCTGCCAAGTTGTATTTCTTCTTCCCATTCATTCCGCTTGCTCCTCTGTTTGCACAAAACTTTAATGCTAATACTACTTTCAACCGATCAAGAACTGAATCCCAGCAGAGAAGATTAACTACTGCGGATTTTACTTCAAGGGATTTCAGAGCTAACAGGGGATTCGGCTTTGACTGGAAGTTCATAGAGAACTGGATCGTCGATATTGCAGGAAATTATAACTTCAGAGTAGGAAGTGATCTTACGCCTCTTGAAGTGGATACAAGTTTAACTCAACGGGCGGATGATGAAATTTTTAATGACATATTTTTCAATAATGGTCTGGTTAACTTTGGTGAGGATATGGATTATACCCAGCAGGTGACAATTAATCCGAGATTTAATCTTCCTTATATAGATAAGTTTATGGTACTTGCCGGAAATTATAATGTGAGATACGGATGGATAAATCCAAACCTGAATACTAATGTAGGATATGGAACAAGTTATGAGAGCGTTGTATCAGGAACAGCAAGTTTAAGATTGAATGAGATATTTAATCTTTTTAAAAGTGATGGTGAAAATAAACTAAGGACGGGAGGAATAGGCAGGGATTCAACTGATCAATCTGGAAGTAGTCAGAGTATAGCAGATATTCTTAACATATTTAAATCATTTGTTCCGAATGATATCAGTATTACTTATTCTCAGAATAACGGAGTTGCAAACAGCGGAGTACTGGGCAATCCGGGATTCGGTAATTTCTGGTTCTATCCAAGCTCCCAGGAGCAGTACGGTCCGTCAAGGTCTTATCAGATGGGATTTAGTCTCTATCCGGGTGAGAGAGCTCCTAATCTAACGCAGATATCTGATGTTTACAGACAGGGAAATGAACTTGGATTCTCAACAACTTTGAATCCTGTATTACCCGAAAATATAACAATGTCTCTTAATTTTAAAACAAGATGGGGATTCACAAATAACCTGATATATGCTTCTAATGCAACCGGTTTTATAGGTTCACCGACAAGTAAAACCAGTTCATACACAGAAGGAAACTCTATTTTCTTTGCCGGTGATGTGGAAAATTTTTCTTATGCTTATGATCCCGGTAATCCAACATCAAACAGACAAAATCTTACCAATTCATTTAAAAGTGACATCAGTTCATTCCCATTTCCAAACTGGACACTTACTTTCTCAGGTCTGGAAAAATTTGCACTCTTTGCAGACTTTGCAAATTCCGTTACGCTGGATAATAGTTTTATTTCTGAATACACCGAAAGCAAATTGGTTGACATCAACAGTATCGATATTCCGAATGCCCAGACAGTTACTCAGGCATTCAGTCCTCTGATCGGATTGAATTTTAATTTCAAAGAAGTAATGGGAGGTAATCTGACCTCTACCATCAGAATTAATTCGGCTGTAAGTTACAGTTTAAATCCTATAGGCGCGAACATACAAACGCTGAATACAAATGAGTGGAGTATCAATGCTAATTTTGCCAAGTCAGGATTCAATCTTCCTCTGTTCGGACTTTCCTTATCAAATGATATTGCATTTGCCTTAACAATTTCGAAGCTGACAAATGAACCTGTTAATTATGAATACGGTACTTCAGGGAATGGAAATAAGATAGCCGGAAACGGGTCAACTGTCACAACCGTGAATCCTTCTGTACAGTACTCTTTAAGTACAAAAGTGACCATGCAGTTATTCTACAGATATATCAGCACAAATCCTACCGGAAATACTGCTACTACCGTACCGAGAACTTCAAAGGAGGGCGGTTTGAACATAAGGATCCTGATTCAGTAAAGAAGTACTGTCCAAACGATTTTTATACTTGTTAAAAAATTTGATTAAGATTTATATTCAAAGATAATTTTTGCATTCCCGAAACAACCTCAACGGTCCCTAAACCTGTACTAAACAATTTCCGGTTGTCTCAAAACTAAAAAAATATTAACACAGAGATAGAGAGCCACAGAGAAGCAGAGAAAACATAAAAATTAAAATCTCTGCTTCTCTGTGGCTCTGAGTTTAAAAAAATCCTGAAGTTTTAAAACAACTTTTTTAAAAGGGAAGGTTTTGGATAGGGTTTATTCTGATTGTGATCAGCTTACCAGTTTAATATATCATTAAAATTATTTTTTTTATTACAATGAAAACATTTTGGAAGGATGTGACAATTGATCCAGACTTTCTGTTGTCCAAACTTGCATTAAAATTCGAAATATTTCCCGATAATTATCAGCCAATCAGTTCCCTAACTCAAAATCCCAAATCCCAAATTTAATTATTTCGTCACGACGATTATTTCACCTGAAATGATTTTATTCCGGATATCCTGCATCTTTCCGTTAACTTCCGGCGAGATGAATTTTTTATTGCTTTCATTAAAAACGTAACTGATTCCGTTATCTTTCAAACCATATATCTTTATGCCACCTTTAAAATTGTTATCTTTGAATTCTTTGATTGTCTGAAATACAGCTTCATCCACTTGCTTGACCATACTCGTCAGTACAAATCCCGGAGCTTCTTTTTCCTGATCCATATCGACTCCTATAGCCAGAATATTTTTTTCTCTCGCGGCTTCAAACAATCCCAAACCTGATAACCCTGAAGCATGATAAATTATATCTGCGCCGCTTGAAATTTGATTTAAAGCTATCTCTTTTGCTTTTCCGGGATTTTTAAATCCTTCGGGAGAAACGCTTACATAGGCAGATAAAACCTTGCATTCCGGATTCGAATATTTCACTCCCTGTTCATATCCGGTCTCAAATTTTCTGATAAGCGAAGATTCCATCCCCCCGATAAATCCAACTTTATTTGTTTTTGTTATCATTCCTGCCAATGCTCCGACAAGAAATGAACCTTCTTCTTCGCGAAATTCTACAGCTTGTACATTCGGAAGAATTGATTTTGTGGGATCCACTGAATAGTCAATGCAGGCAAACTTTTTATCGGGAAATTCCTTAGCGATGTTATTAATATCCTCTGTGAAAATAAATCCTACCCCGAAAATTAATCCGATATCTTTTCTGCTTGCAAGCTTTCTGAGCGCGGACTCTCTGTCGGAGCCATCCCCCGGATCTATTGATTCAAAATCAATGCCGAGCTTGGTCTTAGCTTCTTCAAGTCCTTTATATGCAGCATCATTAAATGATTTATCACCTCTTCCTCCAATATCAAATACCAGTCCGACCTTGATCTTGTTTGAATCTTCTTTTCCGGATTCCGATCCTCCGGTTGTTTTGTCATCTTTTTTCCCGCAGGATATTATTGTAAAACTTAATAAAACTAAGATCAGAATTCTTTTTATCATTATAATTAATTTATTAATATATTTAATGTGACTGAATGAATTTTTCAGAATTGACTACATGGTGAAGACGGCAGCGTGCTTCGTAATGATCGGTTGCGCCTACCAGTATTTTATTGTCGCTGTCAGAATTACGCTGTGTCCTGTTTGCAGGTGCTCCGCAGACTACACAAACTGCAAGAGTCTTTGTGATATATTCTGCAACTGACAGCAGCTGCGGCATCGGTTCAAATGGCATAGCTCTGTAATCCTGATCCAGACCGGCTACGATCACACGCCTTCCTGAGTCTGCAAGATTCTGGCATATCTCAATGAGATTGTTATCAAAAAATTGCGCTTCATCAATTCCGATCACTTCTACATCAAAACTTTTTTCCGGAATTTCTGATGCATCTTCGACTACAACAGAGGGATATGATTGTTCATTATGTGAAACTATTTCAAATTCACTGTATCTGTTATCAATTTTAGGCTTAAATACTATGACTCTCTGTCTGGCAATTTCCGCTCTTCTTATCCTTCTTATCAGCTCTTCAGTCTTTCCTGAAAACATGCTTCCGCAGATCACTTCAATATGTCCGGTTTTTTTGAAAGTCCGGATCTGTAAATTTTCATTCATTATTTAATATTTAAAAAAGTTTTGTCAAAAGCTCCGGGAAGTAATTCAAGAAGCTTTACTATCCTGAACTGCTTTGCCGTTCTGACTATGATCACGTCAATGTCACTACCAAATTCAAACATGAATTGCCGGCAAGCTCCGCATGGGAATACAAACTTATTTCCGTTTGCGGCTATGGCAATTGCCGTGAATTTTTTATCACCTTCGGAAACAGCTTTGGAAAATGCAACCCGCTCAGCGCAAATACTGAGAGAATATGAAGCATTCTCTACATTTGTGCCGGTGTATATTTTATTGGTCTTTGTTAATAAAGCGGCACCCACTGCAAAGCGGGAATATGGTGAGTATGAATTTTTTTTTGCCCGGATAGATTTTTCTATCAGAATAGAATATTTTGAATGCAATATAATTAAAATCTTATTATTGATAATATATTCATTTCTAAGTATATTAGAAATAAATTTATTCTTCAGTATACAAGTTCTAAATGAAGCGAAGAGCAATCTTCCGTGTCTTTGATAAATATATTGGTATACCGGTAATAATTCTTTTATCAATACTAACT
>JAGPCH010000161.1 GCA_018058125.1 Ignavibacteria bacterium
TAACAAAATAGTGTATTCCTGCTTATTTTTAGTTTTTATATTCATGAATGATTTATGGAGTTAGTTAAACTGGAAAATTGTACTTTGATTAACAACAATAAGTCAAAAAAATTACATATATTAACTAAATTTTTTAAAAATAAAAAAACCATTTCTCAAAGATATACAAAGGCGTATCTTTAAAAAATGGTTTTAATAAATACATAAAGAGTTTTTAAATTGATTACAAAATTAATAACAGTTCTCTCTATATATTTTTTTAAGATTTATTGATAAATTTTATTTACAAATATAATGGTAGTAACTTCTAATGTCAATACTTACTATCATATTTCTAAATTACAAGTTTATTTTTTGTAAGACCCATTTTTTCCAGAACATCTAGGTGTTTTAAAGCGCTTTTTGCAGCTTCCTGTTCTGCTTGCTTTTTCGACTTTCCTTTTCCTATGCCGAGACTTCTTTTATTTACAAATACTTCAACCGTAAATAATTTGTTATGCTCGGGTCCTTCCTGCTTAATAATTGAATATTCCGGAATAAAATCTGTCTGAGCCTGAACGTATTCAAGAAATTTGCTTTTATGATTTTCATCAAACTGATTCAGCCATTTTACATCAAGTTTTTTAAATATTTCTTCATTAAGAAATTCCTTTGCAGAATCATAACCTGAATCCATGAATATAGCGCCGATCAATGATTCGTAAGCATCTGACAAAATTGTATCATAACCTTCTTCAATAGATTTCTTAGCCGTAAATGAAGCAAGAATGAAATCTCCAAGGTTTATATTTTTTGCTCTTTCGGCAAGGAATCTTTTATTAACAAGGATCGATCTGAATTTTGTAAGATCCCCCTCTTCATTTAACGGAAAATTTTTATACAAATACTCAGCAACTACCAGATCAAGGACTGCATCTCCTAGAAATTCAAGTCTTTCATTGGAAATGATTCCAATTTTCATCGGATTACTTTTTATCTTCAAAAATGAACGGTGGGTTAGAGCTGTAATAAAATATCTTCGATCAATAATTTTATAATGAATTACTTTTTGAAGACTGTCAAAATCAATCTTAAAAATAGAGTTATAGTTGGAATCTAAATCCGATACACTCTCATTTGAAAAAGGTAAGAATTTTCTTAGATTCTTTTTAAGTAGTTCGAACATTATTTTTATTATGAGCTGATAAGATAAAATTTAATCTTCGTATTTTTTGAAGACTATGGCAGTATTGTGACCGCCAAATCCTGAGTTTTCCGACAACACTGTCTTTACATCTTTTTTCAAAGCTGTATTGACAACATAATTCAGATCACATTCAGGATCCTTTTCTTCGTAGTTGATAGTTGGAGGAATAATCCCATCACGAATTGTAAGTATAGCAGCTATTGCTTCAATTGCTCCAGCAGCTCCGAGCAAATGCCCTATCATTGATTTTATTGAATGCACAGGGACATTTAATGCTTTGTCCCCGAAAATATTTTTAATTGCAAGAGATTCATTCTTGTCATTGTAATATGTTGAAGTACCATGTGCATTGATCACATCAATGTCACCGGTAGTCATTCCTGAATTCTTTATTGCAAGTTTAATTGCTCTGCCAATACCTTCACCTTCCGGCGCAGGTTCGGTAATATGAAATGCATCTGCTGTCAGTCCAAAACCGGTGATCTCAGCATATATATTTGCTCCCCTAGATTTAGCATGTTCAAGATCTTCAAGTATAAGAGTAGCTCCGCCTTCACCCATTACAAATCCATCTCTATTCTTCTCAAAAGGTCTTGAAGCTTTCTGAGGAGCATCATTCCTCGTGGATAAAGCTTTCATGGCATTGAATCCTCCAACTCCCATAGGGCAGATTACAGCTTCTGATCCGCCTGTAACCATTATATCCGCATCACCTCTTTCTATTAACATAACAGAATCCGCAATGGAATGCGCAGATGTAGTACATGCAGAAATAGTAGCATAATTAGGACCTTTTAATCCGTATGCCATAGAAATTCTTCCTGCTGCTATATCCGCAATAAGCATTGGAATAAAGAATGGACTTACTCTGTCAGGCACTCCATCTCTTTTGTAGAGATTGTTTTGCTGATTATGATAAGTCCACATTCCACCAATACCCGAGCCAAAAACAACCCCGGCTCTTTCATGATCGATCTTTTCTAAATTCAGACCGGAATCTTTGATAGCTTCTTCTGAAGATGCAAGTGCATATTGAGTAAATGGATCCACTCTCTGTGACAGCTTTCGGTCCATATAATTCAAAGGGTCAAATCCTTTCAGCTCTGCTGCAAACTTTGTATCAAAATTTGAAGCATCAAAATATGTAATGTTATCTACACCGCTTTTCCCGGCTAATAAATTTGTCCAGAAATCCTGAACATTCAATCCAACCGGACTAACTACACCAATACCTGTAACTACGACTCTTCGCTTCATCTGATTATTTTTAGAAGAATATTTACTGATTTATTTTGAATCTAATTTTCCTGAAATATATGTAACTGCATCTCCCACTTTCTGGATCTTTTCAGCATCCTCGTCAGGAATCTTTATATCAAATTCTTCCTCGAATTTCATTACTAACTCAACTGTATCTAAAGAATCTGCTCCAAGATCGTTGATAAATGAAGCATCAGTCGTAACTTTTGATTCTTCTACCCCCAGTTTATCTACAACTGCCTGTTTTACTTTTACTTCTATTTCTGCGTTTGTCATTTATAAGAGATTTATTGGTTTATAAAAATTAATTAGCAATATAACTATTATTTAAAAGTTATTAAAGATATAAAAAATTAAATAAAAAATATTTTCACAGAGTGTTTATTACTTTGTTATTCCTTTTTCTTCTTCTTGAATATGAAGACTGTCAAGTTTTTGATTTAAAACATTCCTTATGCTGTCAAGTTTAATCTGATATTCTCTTAATTTTACTTCCTGTGTATTAAGATCATTTTCTTTGTTAAGAATTCTTTCTTCCCTCGTCTCAAGAGTCTGATCAAATTTTGATTTATCCCAGTATCCGAGATCCTCAAAATAACCCTTAAAAAGAAAATTATGCTTAAGTGCTTCCATATTCTGATAAAAACTAAATGATCCCATTTCAAGATTCTCTGTGGTCTGATCGGCATTTTTTATCATGGCTTTAATATTGTTTGCGAAAACTGTATCAGTTAGCAACGTCCCTACAAGACTTTCACTGGAGTTTATTTTTCTTGTAATATCATCAATATTTGTAACAATGTTTTCTATGCTTCCCTGCATTCTTTTTATATCTTCGGTTACAATATTAACTGCTTCCGAGGTTTTTGACAAGATGGCGTTAATATTTGAAGTAGAGTTAGCAAAACTTGTCATCAATGAATCCAGATTATCATATAAACTGCTTTCGTTTACTAGTTTTCCCAACGTACCTTCTCCTTCATCTACTTTATTCATAATAGAAGCAAGACTCACAGTAATGTTCTGTGCTTCCTTTGTCGTCTCATTTAAATTATTTAGTATATCACTGAAACTTATTGGGGTGACAGAATGTATTGAATCACCTTCCTCTATCCCCGGAGAGTTTGAACTCCCTGCGCTTATCACAAGTACTTTATTTCCAACCAGCCCGTCAGAATTTATTGTAGCTTCTGAATCTTTCTTTATAAATTTCTTAACATCATTTATAATGCTTAAATTTACTTTAACTTTATCAGATCCTATTATCTCAATCGATTTTACTGTACCTACATTAATTCCTGCGTACTGAACTGAGCTTCCCTGCGAAAGGCCGCTTACATTTCCAAAAATTGAATATATGTCAGTTGATTTGGTAAACAGGTTTTCCTGACTGCCTATATAAAATATTGCTACTATAAACAGTACCAATCCTGCAGCTATGAATATTCCAAGCTTTAAATACTTTGATTTATTTTGACCCATAGACTAATGTTTAAAATTTTAAACCATAAAAAATTTCCGGAATTGCAATAACTCATGAATTGAATTCAAAAAACCCTTTGACAAATTCATCTTCAGACTTTTCCAATTCTTCGTATGTTCCTTCTGCTGCGAATTCACCGTCATTTAAAACTACTATCCTGTTGGCTACAAGTTTTGCACATGCCATATCATGTGTGACTATCAGCGAACTTACATTAAACTTATTCTGCATTTCCAATATAAGTTCACTTATCTCATTTGATGTAAAAGGATCCAGCCCTGTGGTCGGCTCGTCATATAAAATAATCTTAGGTTCCAGCATTAATGTTCTTGCAAGACTTATTCTCTTCTGCATCCCGCCGGATAGCTCAGAAGGTACTTTATCTATAGATTCTTCTAATCCGACATTTTTAAGCTGCTCCTTAACTTTGGAGGTCAGATCCTCTTTTTTATAATCCGGCTGTCTTATGATCGGGAATTCAAGATTTTCTCTTACAGTCATCGAATCATAAAGTGCCCCGCTCTGAAACAGAAAACCGATTTTTATCCTTAATTTATTTTCTTCTTTTTCCGGCAGATTTAAAAACTCCTCGCCAAAAACTTCAATGCTGCCACTATCAGGAATCAGAAGTCCGATTATACATTTTAAAATTACGGATTTGCCTGTACCTGAGCGGCCAAGTATAACGACCGTTTCACCTTTTCTGATACTCAGATTTACATCTTTGAGAATTGTTACACTCCCGAATGATTTCTGTACATCGCTGAGTTTTAATACGATTTCATTGTTGTCTGAGTTTGTTGAATTCATTTTAATATCTTAAAATAAATTATTATTCTGTTTGTATCTATGTATTTTTTTTATATTGAACAAACTTGAATTTTATATAAATAGAAAATAATGTTCATTTTGAATTTATGCTATACTATTCATTATTTAAGTAATCTACTTTAAAGTTTTTCATTGATGTCTTAAATTTATTTGTTTCGGCATAAGATTCATCAGGTTTACAATACAGGCTGTCATTTATTATTAAATTTAATCTCCATAACAAATTAT
>JAGPCH010000162.1 GCA_018058125.1 Ignavibacteria bacterium
GAAACACTGTTGATATTATTAACGGATACAACAGTGTTTGAGATCACTTTACTTAACGGACCTCCGTAAGTACCCAAGTCATTTCTTACTGTTCCTAAAGCCGGTAATAATGCCTGTCCGGGATTAGCTGAATTTTCCGGATCGTTATAAATGAGACTGCTGTCGCCTTTATCAATGGCAGGGGAAGTGTTTTTCAGATAATAGTTTGTAGAATCAAATTCAGGATCAATGTTCATGTTTCCTGCACCGTTCCAGCCCCCTTGTACGTCGCAATAACTGACAACAAGTAAACTGCCGGTAATCTGAGAAGTGTTACCTCCATGATTTCCCCAGATGATATTGTTTCTTAGAGTTCCCCGTGCACCGCCGAAGCTGTAAACACCCGGTGTACCTGAATTGCTGGAGTTTGATGCAATTGTATTGTTCTCAATCAATATCTCCCGGTGAAATGAACCATTCAGCCAGATACCTGAGCCGGCTCCGAAATCCAGTGAGCCAAAATTCTTACAGATAAGATTGTTCTTATACTCTCCGCCTGTATAGTTCAAAACAATACCTGCTCCGTAACGGCCGGTGTTATTCATAACAACATTATTATTAAATCGAACATAACTGTCACCAATTCTTATTCCCCCTCCTCCGGTACTTACTACACCGCCTGTAACTGCATTATTACCGGAGATTATATTAAACTGAATCACAGGAGAAGAGTAAGCAACAAGAATTCCGCCGCCTTCCCTGAATCTGCCTGCTCCGTGTTCATCCTGCCATTTAGTACCTGTTCCACCTGTAAGTGTAAATCCCTGAAGTACTGTTGTGGAATCTTCGTGATTGCTGAATATGACACAGCTTGCGCTGTCCGGAAAGACAGGATTGCTTCCGTCAATGATAGTTGTCTGTATATATGAGTAATTGTTGTTTTGAAAAAACAGACTTGTCAGAACGATATTTTTTCCCCGGAAATTTATGTTTTCAAAATATGTTCCGGGCTGAACGAGAACCGTATCCGAATCAGCACTTGCATTGACCGCAGCCTGAATGGTTGCATGCTGTGCGGGTACGTTTATTGTTGTTGCGAAGGAATCCGAATTGAAACTGACCAGAGCACAGAAGATCATGCAAAAAAATATAAAGATCGTTTTCATGATTTTTTTTTATTTAGTTTAATTATGATTTTAACAGTTAGACATTTTAAAAATGTATCTGTGACAAAACAGGAGTAACGCAAACTTCAATAAGTATTGTTTTAAAAAAATATTTAGATTTTAAATATTGAGTTTCATATATTCAGACATACATATCGAACATACGAAAGCATAATATCTGTAAAGTTTATTTTAAAACTAATTTAAAATTGTATTATGAAAAAAGTATTATCTATTGACGGCGGCGGGATAAGAGGTATTCTTCCCGCTCTGTTTCTTCATGAAATGGAAAAAAATCTTAAAAAGCCCATATCGGAAACTTTCGATCTTATTGCAGGAACATCAACCGGCGGTATACTGGCATTGTGCCTCAGCGTCCCGGATAAAAACGGAAAACCGAAATATTCCGCTCTGGACATTTTAAATCTTTATGAACAGGAGGGTAAAAACATATTCAAAAAATCTCTTTGGAGGTCTACCACTTCAGTCGGTAATTTTACAAATGCAAAGTTTCCAATTGAAGGAATTGAAGAAGTGCTTGATATTTATCTGGGTAAAACATTGCTTTCCGATTCACTTACAAGTCTTATTATTCCAAGTTATGAAATTGAAAGAAGAATGCCCTTCTTTTTTAAATCAAGACATGCAAAGACAAATGCGGATTATGATTTTAAAATGAAGGAGGTAGCAAGAGCAACAAGCGCAGCTCCTACTTATTTTGAATCACTGAAACTGTCTGCAAAACCGCCCGCAGATTATTTTGCCCTCATTGACGGGGGAGTCTTTGCAAATAATCCGGCAATGTGCGCATATGCGGAGGCGAAAAAAGTTTACGGAAATAAGGAAGACATAATTCTGGTTTCAGTCGGTACAGGTCAGCATACAAGAAGCATTCCGTATGATGAATCAAAAGACTGGGGACTTCTGGAATGGGCAAGACCAATGCTTAATGTTGTATTTGACGGAGTCAGCGCTACTGTTGATTATCAGTTGAAGCAGATCCTCAGCGATAATAATCTGAAAAATTATTTCAGATTTCAGACCATGCTCGAAAGCGGAAGTGACGATATGGATAATGTGACAGTGGCTAATCTTAGAGCGCTTAAGCTTAAGGGAAAAGATATGGTAGAGCAGAATGAAGAACAGTTTAATGAACTCTGTAAAGTACTATCTGAAAATAATAAAAAATAAAAATCAATTTATATGCTTACCGATAATGAAGTCAAACTGCAAAGTGAAGATTCACTGAGATTCAAAACTCTGTGTGATACTCTTTCGGGAATTGTTCTGAATTCACAGACACCGATCACTATAGGAGTTTTCGGGGAATGGGGATCAGGAAAAACAAGTCTTATGCGGCTTACTGAAAATGAACTTAAGTCAAAAGATACCAAGACTGTCTGGTTCAATGCCTGGAAATTTGACAAGGCGCAGGATCTCAGAGTTGCGCTCATACATTCTATTTTAAAGGAAATAGAGAATGATAAGACAGCTTCTAAAAAACTAAAAGACAAAGCCGTCGGACTTCTTAAGCGGGTAAACTGGCTTGGACTCGGAAGAACTGCCGTAACAGTCGGCGCATCTTTAGCTACACCATATCTTGCAATACTCCCTTTGCTCTCGCAGGTATTTTCAGATTCAAAAAAAGGTTCGGAAAATCTGTCAAAGATCCTGCCTGATGAAATTCTGAAAGATCAGTCTGAGGGAAAGACACTTGAGCTTATCGGTGAATTTGAAGATGAATTCAAAAAGCTTGCTTTGGAGTATACAGGTGAAGACAGCAGGCTTGTCGTATTCATTGATGATCTTGACAGATGTCTTCCGGAAAAAGCCCTGGATATACTTGAGTCAATCAAATTGTTTCTTAATGTACCTCAAACAGTTTTTGTGATCGGTACTGATGTCAAAGTAATAGAAAACGGTCTTAAACAAAAATATGATGACAAATCGGAAGAGCTTGCAAAAAATTACCTCGATAAAATTATACAGGTGCCGTTCCGCATTCCGCCTCTTAGCAAGAAGGATATTATGGAACATCTGATCCCAAGTCTTCAGATAGCTGATGACATTAAGGAATATGCCTTTATAATAGCTGATGCCGGAAATAATCCGAGAACTATCAAACGACTGCTCAACAATATTGAACTGCAGAAGATCTTAAGCAAAACAAGAGAGATCACAATTGAAGATATAATTTTAGTCAAGCTCAATGTACTCGAATTCCGATGGAAGAATTTCCACTCCGATCTAATGGAAATTTATTCTGGAAAAAATGAGAACCTTTTAAAAATAATGGATGAATTTGAACATGCAGATGAAAAAGGTCAGGAAGATCTTTTAAAGAATCATCCGGTACTTAAAAAATATATTCAGGATTATGAACTGATTGACTTTCTGAATAAAGAACCTTCTCTGGACAATATTGAAATTGCGCCATACATTCATTTGCAGAAAACAACAACTGCGGGGACAGTGACTACGGATGAATTCGGCGGTGACGTTGATAAATATTTTCAGCTGGGATTTACAAAATATGAAGAGAAGGATTATATTAAAGCCATTGATTATTATACAAGATGCATAACTCTGAATTCAAATTATAAACAGGCGTATTACAACAGAGGACTTGCATGTTTAGCATTGGAGCAATATAAAAGAGCCATAAATGATTTCCAGAAAACAATTGATATCGATAAAAATTATACTTTCGCTTACTATTCTCTCGGCACCTGTTTTACAAATTGTGATGAACCTGAAAAGGCAGTGCAAAATTATTCCAGGTCGATTGAGCTGGATCCCAAATATTCAGCAGCGTATTATGACAGAGGAATAGCAAATTTCAGACAAGGGAAATATGAAGATGCCGTTACCGATAATACAATAGTCATCGAAATGAATCCCGACTATACAAATGCTTTTATTAACAGAGGATTAAGTTATGATAAACTTACGAAATATCAGTTAGCTCTTAATGATTATGTGTCAGCTATTAAAATCTCACCTGATTACGAACTTGCATATAATAATCTGACTATCTTACTGAATGATTGCATTCGATTAAAAAATGAAAACGCATTAGAACTGGAAGTCGAATCTTCAATTGATAAAATAAATAATTCCGAACTTGAAAAGTCAAAGAAAGATACTTTGACAGAGCTACTGAATAATTTTAAATAAACATAATTTTACAGACAATGCCACCTTTATTTAATCTCAAAGGATATACTTCAGGTGATCCGATGGATAAAGCTCCTGTCGTAATGCAGTACATACTAATGATGTTAGTTTCGATGATCATTTCAGTAATACTTGTATATGCGATCACTGATTATTTTCAGCTTCTGGAATTTCAGTCCTTTGGTGTTAAAGTAATGGAGGTTGTAATTTTTACTTTAGTGTTCGCACCGATAATGGTGATAATGCGTAAATCAAGTTCGCTTGTTCTGATGCTCGTCATTTTCCTTCCTCTTTTCATATTCGATATTTTTCTGCAGGCGCATTTCAGGGATAAAGGTATCACTTCATTATGGACATATCTTCCCGGAACGTTCATAGACGATGTAAAAATTCTGCCATTGAGATTTCTTATGACACTTTCATTTGACGCATTGCTGATGGGACCGGTATGCTTATGGATCACAAGAATGCTGGCATTGCTGTTGTACAGGAACCGCGAGGTACAGGAAACTGCTACAAAGGAAGAGTATAAGAATTTGTTCAGAGATGAATGGACTTCCGAAAAAGTTGAAAAACCGAATCGTGATTTCGGATACTGGGTTTTGAGAATACTGGGATTTTCTTATCTGGCTTATCTTGGAATTTTAATCATAGGA
>JAGPCH010000163.1 GCA_018058125.1 Ignavibacteria bacterium
GCATCCAGAACCATACTTAGAGATGAACTGATGTTCATTGACTCTTAGGTCTTACTGCAAGAAAATATTCTATACAAGTTATTATTCTCAAAACATTGTGCAAGCCCAATCTGGTTACTTAGAGGCAAATAAACTTTTTCCCAAAATTATGCGCTTTTAATGATTAAAATCATACCACTATTGTTCAATAACTCCTATTTTATACACGAATCTTAAAATAAATAAAATATGAAAAAAATCATTCTAACTCTTCAGTTTATTTTGATACTGAATGCTGTTTTATTTGCTCAGGTCAATATAAAAAAAGGTTCTGAAATGTGTTCAGATAAAAAAATGAACAGCAAGAACCTCTCAAATTTATTTAATTTTGATTCCCCAAATAGTCCGGCACACGGTTTTGATGTACTTGACTACAAAATTTATTTAGATCTTAGAAATTGTTTTATTTCACCGTATCCGAAGAGCTTCAACGGAAATGTCATCGTTAAATTTAAAGTTGACAGCTCACTGAACTCAATAGCTCTTAATGCGGTGAACACCTCCATTTCAGTAAGCTCCGTCAGTCTTTCCGGAGTCAGCTTTACACATACATCAAATATTCTGACAATACAGCTTGACAGATCTTACTCCGTTGGAGAAACGGCGGAAGTCAAGATCGATTACAGTCATTTGAATGTTTCGGATAATGCTTTCTATGTCAGCAACGGTTTTCTGTTTACTGACTGCGAACCGGAAGGCGCCAGAAAGTGGTTTCCGTGTTATGATAAACCTTCTGACAAAGCCACTGTTGACATAACCGCAAAAGTAAAAGCAAATGTACGGCTCGGCTCAAACGGCAGACTTAATGATTCACTGCTGACCGGTGATACTTTATATTATCACTGGATAAGCAGAGATCCGGTTGCAACTTATCTGACAGTTCTGACGGGAAAAGTAAATTACAATCTTAATATAGTTTACTGGCATTCACTTTCAAATCCTGCAGACAGTACACCTGTCAGATTCTATTACAATTCCGGAGAAAACATTACAAGCATTAAAACCAAAGTGCTGAATATGATGACTCACTTCTCGGAGAAATCCGGCGAACATCCCTTTGAAAAGAACGGATTTGCGACTCTCAATAATCAATTCCAGTGGGGCGGCATGGAAAATCAGACTCTGACAAGTCTCTGTACCAATTGCTGGAATGAGAATATCATCTCGCACGAATTTGCGCATCAATGGTTCGGAGATATGATAACCTGCGGCACATGGGCAGATATATGGCTTAATGAAGGATTCGCGACATATAGTGAAGCGTTATGGTACGAAAATACAGTAGGTTACAGTTCATATAAAAATGATATTAATAATGATGCAAGCAGCTATCTGTCAGGAAATCCCGGATGGGCAATGTACAATCCTTCGTGGGCTGTTGTGACTCCGGGCGTAAACGAATTATTCAATACTCAGATAACTTATTACAAAGGTGCCTGCGTACTTCATATGCTGAGATACACGCTTGGCGATAGTTTATTTTTTGAAGCATTGAAATCTTACGCAACGGACATTGCCGGTGGTTTTAAATATAACTCAGCCGTTACTGATGACTTTATTGCTAAGATAAGCTCTGTTGCCGGCGAGGATCTTTCTTGGTTCATAAATCAGTGGGTCAAAGAACCAAATCATCCTGTCTATCAGAATTACTATAGCATAAACTCGATCGGAGGCGGTAACTGGAGTGTAAATTTTATTGCACGTCAGACACAGAGCAATTCAGTGTTTCACAAAATGCCGGTTGAATTAAAGATCTCCTTTACTACCGGTTCTGATTCAACAGTCAGAGTCATGAATGATGCAAATTATCAGTCTTTTGTTTTTAATTTTAACCGACAACCGACCGGTCTCACATTTGATCCTGATAACAATATTGTTCTGAAACAGGCTACAACTTCATTGCAGTCTTCATCAAACAAAACTCTGACACTGAATACATTTATTCAGGGATTTTATGATGAAGATACAGACAGTATGATCGGGGATTCGGTCACAGTTAATATCAGAAATACTTCTTCGCCTTTTGAAGTGATCGATTCAAAGAAAGCAGTTTTAAATTCTTCCGGTCAGGGTATATTTATATTTACTAATATATTCAATGATGCGCCGTATTATATTCAGCTTCAGCATAGAAATTCGATTGAGACATGGAGCAGTTCGCCGGGACAGATGTTTTCCGGGAATTCACTTACGTATAATTTCACAAATGCTCAGTCAAAAGCATTCGGTAATAATCAGATTTTAGTTGATAATTCACCTGTGAGCTATGCAATTTTCAGCGGAGACGTTGATCAGAACGATGCTGTTAACCTTGCGGATATAGTGGAAATTTATAATGATGCAGGAAGTTTTATAACAGGTTATATTCCGACAGATGTGAACGGTGATAATGTGACCGAATTAAGTGATATGATCATAGCTTATAATAACTCGGCTGCATTTGCAATAGTGATCAGTCCGTGATCAGGATCTATTCAATCAGTTTATAAAATACATCCGCAGAGATACAGTGAAGTCTCTCTGCGGTTTTTATTTTATAAATAAAAAAAATCTTGATTTATTTCTTCCTTGATCAGAATGAGTCTGAGAATATAAATAATGCAATCAGTAAGAAAATTTCTCTGAGACTTTGAATCTTTGAGGCAGATATTAATGGATAATCAGGGAGACCCGGCAGCTCCTTGTTTCATTATTCATATTGAAATTTTCCTTCATTAAAATTAACTTAGCTTTAAATTTTAATCAAAATTATATTTCCATGCCTCTGCCAAACATTTTCACAAAGGAAGTATCGGATGAAATGATCCGAAGAATAAATGAACTCAATCCGGATATTCATCCTAAATGGGGAAAGATGAATGCAACTCAGATGCTTGCTCATTGTAATGTTGCGTATGAGCATGCTTATGAAAACATTCACCCCAAACCAAATTTTATCGTTGGTTTCATTTTAAAGACTTTTATAAAAAATAAAGTTGTAGGTGAACAGCCTTTTTCACACAATAGTAAGACCGGTCCGGAATTCATTATCAAAGATTCAAGGAATTTTGAAAAAGAAAAGAAACGACTCATTGATTATATAATCAGGACTCAGGAATTTGGTGAATCTCATTTTAAAAATAAAGAATCAGATTCATTCGGAGTACTGACTTCTCAGGAATGGAACAACATGTTTTACAAACATCTTGATCATCACCTTTCACAGTTCGGAGTCTGAACATTGCTTAATTAATGTATCATCGATATGAAAAATGAAAACAATCTTGAAAGGTTCTTAGACGCTCAGGAAAAAGATTTCTTCAATGCTTTGAATGAGATTAAAAAAGGTAAAAAGCTGACTTACTGGATTTGGTATATCTTTCCGCAGCTTGAAGGTCTAGGTAAAAGCGAATATGCTGTCTTTTACGGAATTAAAAATGTAGATGAAGCTGAAGAATATCTGAATCACCCAATATTAGGTAAAAGGTTAATTGAGATTTGCAGTGAATTATTAAACCTGGAGCATAAAACAGCAAATCAGATCTTTGGAAGTCCTGATGATCTTAAGGTCAGATCATGCATGACTTTATTCAGTTCGCTGAAAGATACAGACCCTGTCTTCAGTAATGTTCTGGATAAATATTATCAGGGAATAAAAGATCTTTTCACAATGAAATTAATTTAAATATTTCCAAATATCTTCCAGCTGTTTACCAACTTAAATTTTATAAATAGTTAATCAATAGATTGCTTCATACAGATCTGTTAAACTGCCTTTTATTTTAGAAGTCAGGCTAATACCCCGTAAGTTCAACATAGCCTCTGCCCTTTATTTCCGATCCATTTTTCATTCCTTCAATCTTCACAGCTCCTTCCCAGTATCTCACTGACACATTCATCAATTGTTCTTTTACTGCAGGAGTTAATCTTAATTCAATATTCTCTGAAGGAATTTTCAGCATCCAGCCTGAAGGATATTTTTCACCTTCCGGACTATCCCAGTATTCTGTAACCTCGAGTGTTACATCTTCTTTGTTTACAGTTCTTACTGAGCCATTATCATCTATAATTGTTCCTTTACTGAAAATATCCGGACTGCCGTCATTCTTTCTCATCTGATAATACATGATCTCAGTGCTGTCATCAAGTTGAAGAGCAAACCAGTCCCAGCCTTTCTGATCGTCACTTAAAGCACTGGTACTCCATTCTCTGTCCATCCAGGAATATCCGTTCACGGTAAATTCTTTTCCTCCAATTTTTATTTTTCCTTCAGTCTTTAACTTTGTATAAGAATAATAATATGATGCATTCCCCTCCCCTTTTCCTTTCTGGCTCAACCCGCTGTCTCCCTGCAGTACCAGAGGTTTCACTGATTCAACATCAAAATCAATTTCAGCTTTGTCCGATCTTGCTTTAATGTTCAATTTTGGTAATTCAAATACCGCATTATCACTGATCTGATTTATCTGCCAGTCTTCCAGCCATACTTTAAAAGGATCTGTCTGTGCTCCTGCAAGTCCATTTCCGTTACGACTGAATCTCTCGTCATAGTAAAATTCATTTCCCGAAATATCAGTGACAGCAAAATGAGCCATGTAGATCTGATTCGAACTCCATTCAGATTTCCCTTCATTACTGTCTTTGCTTAATGCCGTTCTGAATATTGTGAACTGATATCCGAATTGTTTATTATCTTCAGAAGTAAGATTACCTGTAAAGTACCACCTCTCTGTCCTGAATCCGGGATGCGGTCCGTGATCTTCGGGAAAGATAAATTTTCTTTTTACAATAGCTTTCTCAAAATTTCCATCGACATCGTCTGACATAGCTTTTGATAACTGCAGACTGTTCCCGTTGTCTGTTTTTTCTGTCTGTTCACCACATCCGTGAACATATAAAATCAAATATAATATGATAAGTAAA
>JAGPCH010000164.1 GCA_018058125.1 Ignavibacteria bacterium
TAACTTGTAACAATTATTCCAATTAAGTTAAGCATTTGTAAAAATAGCAGTTAAACACATTAAAAGATACTCAAGACTCCAATTAAAATATTAAACAATTGTAAAATTCAATCAGAACCTGAATTATTCTATCTTAAAAAAATATCTCTAAATTATAAAAATTTGGAACAATAAAATTTAATTACCCAGAATTTCTTTTTTTGACTTTAAAATACTTTTAGCCACTGTTTCATCCAGTTCATAAATCTGTCCGTCACCGGATACCATAACAAGGTATTTAACCGGTTCCGAATCCAATTTCAGAAAATTTATCTGTGTCTTTGTTCCCCAGTCAACAATTACTTTATCCGTGAATGCAGTCTGATCGGTCAGGGTTGTATCCTTAAATCCGGTAGTTTGAAAATTCTGAAGCGCATTTAACACACCTGAAAAAGTTACTGAGACGGTATCGCTCCCAATTGAAAATTTCCCATCAGCATTTTTAGACACTGTGAAGTTCTCACCCCCGGTATTAAATTCAATTGAATTAATTCCTTGTGGCGGAATAGCAATGATACTCTTGTCTTTCCATTCTGAAATATCTGATCTGAAATAATTATTCTTATCAATACCGTCTGCTAAATATACTGTTTCAGAATCCGGTTTTTTAATGTAAGTTTGAGTTCCCCCGCCCGGCGCAGAAGTACCGACAATGAATTTACCTTTCAGCACTCCCGATTCATAAACAGAAACTTCCGATTGGTTTTCATCGGTAAATCCATAGGTATCCTTTTTTTCAGGGTTTGTAGATACTATACTTTCAATTTCAAGATTCTTAAGTCCGGAGACCATGGATTCTATGTATGCGCTTACAGTTCTGTATTGATACGGGGATTCGACTCTCCATTCACCTGTGGCTTTTGAGAGTACAAGATCTCCTTTACTGTTTTTAATTTCTAACTTATCTACCTTAGCAGAATCAATTTCAAAAATTTTGGTCTCGGATAAGTCATAACTGGTAGTTTTTTCTCCTCTGTCAGAAGTGAGGAAATACGCTGCAGCTGCAAGCACTATAAAGACTACTAAATATAATATTGTTTTGCTTTTCATTATTAAATTAATTTTTTATTTCAATTGTAAATTTTTCTTCTTTTGCTTTTTCTGATTCCATTTATATAACCCTATCAGTAAAACAAGAACAGGCGGAAATATTAAGTTAAAATATTTAATGAATTTCTTCGTGCTGTCAGATGTCTCTTCAATCGGTGACTCGGAAGAAACTTTTGTTCTTATTACTGCCAGTCCGACATCATCCATCAGATAGTCGACAAGATTCACAAAAAATATTATATTCTCTCTCGGCGGTTTATTTTCTTCATTGGCAAAATCTCCGTCACCGATGGCAATAATTTTCACTTTATCACTTACAGCTTCATTTAATCTCTGCCCTGTAAGTTGTACCCAGCCCTGGGTTGTATCAGTCGGCATTTCCATATTTGCAAATCCGCTTTTGAATTTACCTGTATAAATCGCTCCTACTGTATATCCCGGCTCATTAAACAATGTATCTGCGGATGCTTTTGTCATACTCTGAAATTGTTCGAGATTCAAAAAGAAGAATCCTTCTGCTTTTCCTGATCTGTCAGAAGTGACAAGAAGCGGATCAACATTTATATTCTGTGACGCTGCGACCGTTGTATCAATCGAACTTGCAAAAGTAAGAACTACGCTCTTTATATTCTGAAATGCAGGATTGTCACGGGCTATATTAGTAATGACCGGAAAGTAAGGATAATTGACAGAGATCGGAAATCCTATTTGCGACTGCACCTGAACAGGCGAGCACTGAAGGTCTCTTATAAGATCATTATCAATTTTTATCCCGTATTTAAAAAGAAGATCATCAAGATTTAATTTTGTTTCCTTTCCCATTACCATCTGCTGCTGGAAGTCAGGTGTGATCTTATCAACAAGGAAAGCAACATTACCGCCGTTCATAATAAACTGGTCAATCTTGTATTTATTACTTTCCGTAAAAGGAATTTTCGGAGACATTATTATCAGACATTTCATAAGAGGATCAAGCTCTGAAGAAGAGTTCAGATCAACAGGGACGACCTCATACTGCTCATTCAAAACCTGCTGGATCTGCGCAAGTTTGTTAAGCTCCGGCTCTCCCTGACCTGATAAAAAACCAACCTTGAGCTTTACAGAAGTATTCATTTTCTTTATAAGGCTCGTGATCTCATATTCAAGATTATCTGCAGATTGAACAACAGGGATCGTTTCCTGTTTACCATTATACAAAAATACAAGTCCTAGATACGCTCTCTTTACTTCAAGCTTGTCATTATCCATCGCCTGAATCTGTACAGGCTGAATGCCGTATTTCTGCGCTTCCTTATCGAGTTCATTTCCTTCACCTTCACCTTCTGAAGTCGGATTCAGGAATTCATAATTCATATTCCCGTCGGAATAAGATCTGTAATCATCCAAAATATCCTGAACCTGTCTTCTGAGATTATTGTATGGCGGAGGAAGGTTATCACTGAAATATGCCTTAACAAGAAGTTTATCATCCAGATTTGAGACTATATCTTTACTTACCGGAGACAAAGTATAGCTCTTATTTTTCGTCAGATCTATTCTTGTGAATACTCTTTTTGCTATAATATTGATCACGACAATTATGCCTATTATTATCGCTGTTTTTATTATTATGTCTTTCTTATTCATTATAACTTTTTTCGGATAATTTAAAAATAATATAAATCAAAAATTTAAGACCATCTTCTTTTTTCAAGAGAGGTTTTTGTAAGCAGAATAAAGATCGAAATACCGCTGATATAATATATCAGATCTCTTGAGTCAATTACTCCTCTGGCAATATTGCTGAAATGATAATCAATGCTTATATATTCAAGTATAGAAGCTACTCCGGCAGGAAGGAACATCAGGACTTTATTCAATAGGAATAAAGCAAACACAATTAAAAAACTTACAATAAATGCGACTACCTGATTTTCTGTCAGAGATGATGCAAAAATACCGATGCTAATATAAATTCCGCTCATAAATATCAGTCCTATGTATGACCCGATTATCGCTCCCGTATCGATCTTACCGATGAAAGTAAGACTGAGGACATAGATCAGCGTAAATGCAAGCGCAATACAGGTAAGCGCTAAAGCAGCCAGAAATTTTCCCATAACTATGTCAAGGTCAGAAATAGGTTTTGTTAACAGCAGTTCTATTGTCCCCGATTTTTTTTCTTCTGAGATCGATCTCATTGATATTGCCGGAATGAAAAACAGGAAAATAAATGGAATGATATCAAATACATTCCTCATAGTTACTACACCGCTGAGGAACAGGCTGCTTGTAAAGAACCAGCCCGTGATCACCAGAAACACTACTAGTACAATATATGCTACCGGTGAATTGAAATATGATTTAAGTTCTTTTCTGAATATTGTTAATATATTTTTCATAAATTTTTTAAGATTCTTTTTTAGAATGGGAAGTTGTTAATTGTCTGAAGATATCCTCAAGTGAAGTTTCCTCCTGATGCAATCCAAGAAGTACAGAGTTCATGGAAACTATCTTTCTGAAAAGATCTTCACGGGCATCAGAACCTTTTAATCCGGTTATATGGAAACTAATGGCATTATCATCTTCTTTAAGAATTCTGACTTTATCAATATTTTTTACGGAAGAAATTCCTCTCAATATAATTTCTTTATCGGTTGAGTCTTTCTTCACTATCAGACTGATTGTCACCTGACCTTTGAATTTATCCTGTAAAGAATCCGGAGTACCGTCTGCAACTATCTCACCTTTATTGATAATTAAAACCCTGTCGCAGGTAGCTTCGACTTCCCCTAAAATATGCGTAGAAAGAACAAGTGTTTTTTCTTTACCAAGATGTCTGATGAGTTTTCTGATCTCAATGATCTGATTTGGGTCGAGACCTGATGTTGGTTCGTCGAGGATCAGAACTTCAGGTTCGTGAATCATAGCCTGAGCAAGACCTACTCTTTGTTTGAAACCTTTTGACAATTCGCCGATGTCTTTATGCTGAACATCACCAAGTCCGCAGATATCAACCATTTTCTTAATGGCTTTATTCATTCCTGACTTCGGAACGGATTCCAACGCAGCGGCATATTCAAGATAATCCAGAACATTCATATCAAGATAGAGGGGATTTTGCTCCGGAAGATATCCGAGCTTTTTCCTTACATCGAGTGAATTCTCTTCAGTCTCCAGACCATTCACAAATATTTTACCCGATGAAGGAGTAAGGTAAGTTGTGATCATCTTCATCGTCGTTGATTTTCCGGCCCCGTTTGGTCCAAGAAATCCAACGATCTCACCTGTGTTTATTTCAAACGAAATATCGTTAACAGCTGCCTGTGTCCCGTAATACTTCGTTAAGTTTTCAATTTTTATTGACATAGTATTTTAAAATATAACAGCAAAAATAATTTTATTAGAAAAAAAATTCAAACCAATTTTTGATAAAAGGTATCAAGTATCAGGTATTAGGTATTAGGTATTAGGTATTAGGTATTAGGTAAAAGTTCTTTATAAAAAGATCAACTTGTTTTACTTAATACTTAGTACTTAGTACTCACGACTCTTTATCCTTATAGTTCTGATCATAATATTTCAGATACTCACCGCTCATTACCTTCTTCCACCAATCGGTATTGTCTTTATACCAGTTGATGGTTTTTTCAATTCCTTTTTCAAAAGTATATTCAGGTTTCCAGCCAAGTTCATTCATTATCTTTGAAGAATCTATAGCATATCTTCTGTCATGACCGGGTCTGTCTTTGACATACTTAATACTTTCTTCGGAGATATTGAGACTTTTCAGGATCAGTTTTACAATATCTATGTTATACCACTCATTATTACCACCCACATTATATACTTCACCAATTTTACCTTTTT
>JAGPCH010000165.1 GCA_018058125.1 Ignavibacteria bacterium
ATCTTATCCCGAATCTTGTAAGCACGGTTCAGGGTTCAGCCGATTTTGAAAAAAGCACGCTTACTGAAGTAACTGACGCAAGAAGTAAAGTCGGACAGATGAAGCTGAGCGCTGATGATCTCAGCGATCCGCAGAAGTTTCAGGCATTCCAGCAGGCTCAGGATCAGCTTTCAAGCGCATTATCCAGATTACTTGTAGTGTCTGAAAATTATCCTGCATTGAAATCAAATGAAAATTTCTTACAGCTTCAGTCACAGCTTGAAGGTACCGAAAACAGGATCTCCGTCGAAAGAAGAAGATTCAATGAAATGGTGCAGAGCTATAATTCGGAAGTCAGAAGTTTTCCAACATTAATTTCAGCGAAGATATTCGGATTTAAGGAAAAAGAATATTTCCAGTCAGTAGCCGGAAGTGATAAAGCTCCTGATGTGAATTTTGATTTTAACAAGAAAGACGGAAAATAATTTAATGTTTTTTTACAGAATCTAAAATTTAACATAAAACATTTTGCAGGCAGTAATAATGGCAGGCGGTTTTGGAACGAGACTCAGACCTTTGACCAACAGTATTCCAAAACCAATGGTACCGATTGTCAACAAACCAATACTTGAGCACATCATAAATCTTCTGAAAACACATTCTATAAAAGATTATGTCGTGCTTCTTTATTTTATGCCTGACAAGATAAAAGATTATCTCGGTGACGGAAGAAAATTCGGCGTAAAGATAAGATACATTGTTCCCGGCGAAGATTTCGGAACTGCCGGCGCCGTAAAATTATCCGAAAAATATATTAAAGATAAATTCATCGTTATCAGCGGAGATGTTTTAACTGATTTTAATCTGACAGGGATAGCTGATTTTCATGAGAAGAAAAATACAATTGCTACATTATCATTATACAGCTCCAAGCATCCGCTTCAGTACGGTATTGTCCTGACAGACAAAAAAGACCGTATAGTCAGATTTTTAGAAAAACCGTCTTCATCGGAAGTTTTCTCCGATACTATTAATACCGGTATCTATATTTTCAATAAGGAAATATTCAATTACATACCTCCCGGAGAAAATTATGATTTCTCCAAAGACCTTTTTCCTCAGCTTTTAGAAAAGAAGATCCCGATCTTCGGATGCAAAACCAAAGGGTACTGGAGAGACGTAGGAAACCTTGAAGAGTATATAGATGCAAACATGGATACTCTGAAAGGTAAATTAAGCTATATCAAAGGCACAGATAAAAAAGGTAACTGTGTAAGCAAGACTGCTAAGATCGATAAGAAGGCAACAATTGAGAATAGTATTATTGGGGATAAAGTAATCATCGGTAAAGACTCAGTTATAAAAAATACAGTCTTGTGGGACAATGTAAAGATTGATGAGAATGCAAAGCTTTTATATGATGTAGTCGGAAGCGGCTGTAAGATCGGAGCAAATACAAGGATCAATGATTATGTCTTCATTGGAAATAACTGTAACATCGGTAAAAATGTATTCATCAGTTCGAGCATAAAGATCTGGGATAAAAAGGACATTGAGAACAACAGTAAAATTACACGTAGCGTAATCTATGATGACAAATTTTTCAGCGATCTTTTTACTGATTCGAGAATATCCGGTTTATCAAATCTCCAGATCAACCCTGAATTTGGCGCTAAGCTTGGTTCGGTTTACGGAACTTCGATTGGTCAGGGAAATAAAATATTGATAGCGCGTGACAGTGATTTCATATCGAATATGATCAAACGTTCGATCACAAGCGGAATCATGTCTGCCGGTGTAAATGTCATTGATTCACAGGTAATACCTATACCGATTCTCAGACAGGAGCTCAAAAGCGGGCAGGGAGCCGGAGGAATATTTGTGAGGAAAGCGCCGTTCAATAAAATGTTTACCGATATAATATTTTTCGATAATGACGGAAGAGATCTTTCCGGGAATAAAACCAAAACTCTGGAAAAAATATTTTTCAGTGAAGAGTATCAGAGAGCTGATTATAACAATGTAGGATCTCTCACTTTTCAGGAAAGGACTAATGAAAAGTATAAAAGACATTTTCTTAATTGTCTTGATCTTCAGGCAATCCGGAAGAGAAAATTTCAGGTAGTAATTGATTATGCTTACGGGATAGCTTCAACAATTTTTCCGAATATACTCGGTGAGTTTAACTGTGAAGTTGTTTCTCTTGCAGCGCATCTTGATACGGAAAAATTAACCCGAACTGAGGAGGAATTCAGAAGTTCGCTCAATCATTTATCTTATGTGGTAAAATCACTTTCTTATGATCTTGGATTTATGATAGATGCCGGGGGAGAGAAGATATGGTTGATTACGAAAGACGGAAATATTCTCGAAGGAGACCGATTCCTTGTTTTGATTCTGAAAATGTTTCTGATGGTGACTGATGATGTTAAGAAGATCGCTGTACCGGTTCAGGTAACGCAGGAAGTTGATATTGTTGCAAAGGAATTCGGCGTGGAGGTCGTACGAGTAAAAGATGCTCATTACTCCATGATGAAAGCCTGCGATGATCCTGAAGTAAGTTTTGTCGGAGGTAATCGCGGAGGTTTTCTTTTCCCGGACTTTTTATATTCCACTGACGGAATGTTTTCCGTGGCAAAGATACTCGAGCTCATAGCGCTGAGCAATCAGTCATTGGACAAGCTCAACAGCAGCACTCCTAAGCTTGTAAAATTGAAAGAAAATATTAACTGCACAAAGGAAGAGAAAGGATCTATCTTGAGGAAATTCATGGAAGATACCGTTCAGTACGAGCAGGAACTGATAGACGGAGTTAAGATTTTCATTAACAGAGATACAAACGTTTTATGTATTCCGGATAAAGATAAAAATCTTGTTCATCTTAACGTTGAATCAGCTTCCGCTAAAATGTCAAAGGCTCTGATGAAAGAATTCAAAGCTATGATAGAAAGTTATGTAAAACAGGATTAAAAAATTTAAAGGATAAAAAACTTTATAAACAATTATTATTATTTACCAAAATGAAGATAAGCGAAATATTAAATGAAAAAGTAATTTCAGTAGGTCTGGAATGTACCGATAAGGATGATGCCATCAATAAAATGGTCGACCTGGCTTCTAACTCAGGCTTAATGACCGACATAAATAAAGTAAGAGAATGTGTTATCGAAAGGGAAAAGCTTGTTTCGACAGGAGTAGGTAAAGGATTTGCTATCCCTCACGGAAAGACGGATGAAATAAAGGGCATTGTTGCTGCCTTTGCCGTATTAAAGGAACCTGTTGATTTTGATTCCATTGATCTCGAACCCGTTCAATTCGTATTTCTGATCGTCGGGAAAGAAAGTCTTCTGAATGCACACATCAAACTGCTCAGCAGGATCTCAAGACTTATGAATAAAGATGAGTTCAGAGAAAAACTTGAAGAAGCAAAAACTCCTCAGGAGGTTTTGAAAATTTTTACAGAAGAAGAAGCTAATAGTTTTGAGAATTAGAAAATTAATTTCAGACTAAGCAATATAACTCCTGAGTACTATCTCTATTTGTTTAATCAGATTCAGATCAGAAATAAAAATGAAAATTCCACTGAAACTCATTGTTTTGTTTTTCCGGATCTTCTATTGGAAATCTTACCATTAATTCCGTTTCAAATCCATAGAACGGAAATAAACCAACTCCCCCGCTTATCCTTTGTATATGATCTCCGGTAATGTCACGGTTAATATCATAATATTCATACTGACCTCTTACTTCCACTCCTTTTACGGCAATTACATTCAGTTCGGCATATCCAAACAAACTCCTTCTCAAAGGCTTATCGGAAGTATTTTCCTGAAAATCCAGTTCACCGAGAAATGCTATTCTCTTTATCACTCCGATACGCGTATATCCTCCGTAAGCCTGATTCACTGCAGTAATGGTCTGGGTTCCTGAAGTGTCAATTGTGTTGTGCGGATTATTAAAGAACGAAGCCCCGACATTTACATTAAAATTATTTTTGCTGAATCCGAAATTTGCATCAGTATTAGCTACAAACATTTTATGAGGATCGCGTCCGAGAAAAGACTGATCCATTGGATTATACAATCCAATATTCATTGAAAACCATTCGGGTGAAATGCCTAATTCAAATCCGGTATTAGTATTATATGGCGCATTCCATAAATATTTCCTCTGATAAGATCTGTGCTCGACTATCTTGATCCCGAAATTCGGTTTATAAACTCCGACTTTAAAATAAGTATTAGCCGGCAGGTTTGATATCATTCCGTAAACTTCATACTCTGCTTCTATTCCGGGGATCTCAAGACCGGAAGTAATGAATACACTTACAATTTTACTGAGCTGCGCATTCAGATAAAGATCACCCTGCATTGCAAGAAATGAATTGTAATTTGCTGCGCCTTCTATTTCATTATCAACCTGCGCTACCCGAACATCTCCACCAACTGTAATATCCTTTGTGATCTTTGGTGAGAATTGTGTCTTGCCTGCAATTTTCCTGAACATATCCATATTCAGATTGTTCTTTGCATAACCGGTCCCGCCGCTGTTTCTCATAGTTCCGCCTGTAGGGTCCACATGACAGTCCATGCATTTGTCGCCGGTATAAGCTGCAAATCTCGGATAGGCTTGAACATAATTCAGTGAAAGTCCAAATACTGAAATGAATAAGATTAATGTAAATGCTTTCTTCATAATAATAATTTAATTTATAATTTGAATGAATTTTTGAATTAATACTTCCGGAAATTTATTTCGTGATCTTTACTTTACCGGAATTAACTGATCCTCTGAATACAGAATATCTCCACTCTCCTGATACAGAGCTGCTTTTAATCTTCATATTCCAGAACACATTAGCATCTGCAATCCGCGGGTTTGTATTAATGAAAACTTTATTGCTGTCATTCGGTAATACGTTTCCGTCAAA
>JAGPCH010000004.1 GCA_018058125.1 Ignavibacteria bacterium
ACAAACACATTCGTTTCGCCTTTTGCACTGCCGTTTCTATTCGAACAAAATACAAGTTGCTTGCCATCAGGAGAAAACATAGGGAATCCGTCAAACTCTCCATATAGGGTGATCTTTTCCAAACCTGTCCCGTCAAGATTAATCATATATATGTCAAAGTTCCTTTTGTTAGGATCGTTAACATTGGAGCAGAATAAAATTCTGTTACCATCAGGAAACCAATAGGGAGCAAAGTTTGCTGCGCCGTTATCTGTGATCTGAATTTTATTACGACCGTCAGCATCCATGACCCATATCTCAAGATTAGATGGTCTTATGAATCCTTCTGCAAGAAGTGCTTTATATTCAATAATTTCCTCGTCGTTTTTAAAGGCAGTTCTGCGGTATATTATTTTCGTACCGTCATAAGAATAAAATGCTCCGCCATCGTATCCCGGTTCATTTGTAAGCTGTGTAACTTCACTTCCGTCAAGATTCATTGAATAGAGTTCGATGTCTCCGCTGCGGGTAGAAGTAAAAACTATTTTCCCTCCAACCGGTGAAACTGTCGCTTCCGCATCATATCCTTCTGTAGTCGTAAGCTGGCTGATTATATTACCATTTTCATCAGCAGTAAAAATATCAAATGATTCATAAAGTGCCCATACATAACCTTTTGAAAAGTCCGGTTTTGGAGGACAATCAATACCGCCGAGATGGGTAGACGCATATAACATAGTTGTATTATCAGGCATATAGTACGCGCAGGTTGTTCTGCCTGTACCGGTACTTACAAGTCTCTGATCACTTCCGTCAGTATTCATCAGAAAGATCTGATCACATTCATAATCGTTACGGGTAGTCTGAAACACAAATTTTTTACCATCAAAAGAATAATAACATTCGGCATTTTCTCCGCCGAAAGTTAACTGTTTAATATTCTTCAAATGAACTTCCTCTTCATAGACAAGCGAATCCTTCAGTTCCGAAAGTTCTGCAGATCTGGTATTATAAATTCCGAATTTAGAAAACGAAAATGCTGAAATTATTATCAGCAGCAAAAAAATAATTTTTTTATAATTCATAACGCGTAACGCTGAATACTCCTTCCTGATTATTGATCTTTTCAATAATGCGGTTTAATTGTTCTAAATTTTGAATGCTGACTATCAAAGTTCCTTCGAACATAGAACTCTTGGTCTTTATATCAACGCTTTTTATATTTGAATTGAAATTCTTTGAAATTGTCTTTGTGATCTCGTTAAGTATTCCGGGTCTGTCTTCTCCGATAATTTTGATACCGCCCGTAAATTCTCCGATATCAGTTTCATTCCAGTTAATTTGTATGATCCGCTCCGGTTCTTTCAGGAAAAGATTTAAAACATTCTTACAGGTTTTTCTGTGAATCCTAATTCCTTTTTCATGACTAATAAATCCAATCACCTCATCACCCGGAATAGGATTACAGCATTTGGCAAAATCATATTGAATTCCTTTTATGTTCTGAAGTGTTCCTTTGCCAAGTTTGATCCCGTTAGCATTTGTCCTGGCATCATTCACATATTTGTTGAATTCCGTAGAATGCTCTTCTGTAGAGAATGTATCTTCAGGGACAGTGCCTTTGTGCTCAAGAGCCTGCAGTTTATTTTTATCTTTAAGTATTTCAAGCAACTCGGAAATTTTACTTTCATTCTGAGAAATGGTATGATAAAAATGTCCGGTATCTTTGTATTTTAATCTGTGAACAATTCTCGAAAGCTGTTCATCGGACAGATTGATCTTGTGCTTCTTGGATTTTCTTTCCCAGAGTTCTTTGCCGGTTTTAATCTGATTTCTCTTTTCGGTATTGAAATATTTCCGGATGTCGGATTTTGCTTTGTGAGTAACTACAAATTTTTCCCAGTCTAATTTTGGCGTTTGGTTTTTGGATGTAAGTATCTCCACCTGATCACCGCTTTTCAAAGGTGTATCCAGATTCACTATCTTTCCATTCACTTTTGCCCCAATGCATTTTAAACCGATCTCTGTATGAATTTCAAAAGCAAAGTCAACGGCAGTTGCGCCTGAGGGAAGGATCTTTAATTCTCCTTTAGGTGTAAAGCAATATATCTCATCCTGATAAAGGTTAAGCTTAAAGCTGTCAAGTAATTGTGAAGATGTCTCATCTTTAGAATAGCTTTCCAGACTTTCCCTGATCCATTTCATCCAGTTCTCAAGATTGGAATCATGTATGTTAGTATTCTCTTTGTACTTCCAGTGAGCAGCAATACCTTTTTCAGCGATCTCATGCATCTCTCTTGTCCGGATCTGAACTTCCACCATCTTTCCTTCTTTGCTGACGAGAGTAGTATGTATGGACTGATAATTATTTTGCTTTGGTAGTGAAATGTAATCTTTAAATCTCTCCGGTACCGGCAGATAAATCTCTGAGATAATGCCATATACGGAAAAGCAGTCGTTCTTATTTTTTGTGTCGAGTATAATTCTTACAGCAAAAAGATCATATAGTTCATCTACGGTTTTATTTCTGCTGATAATTTTTTTATAGATACTGTAAAGGTGTTTTGCTCTGCCGTATATTTCAAATTTATAACCCTGATCAATTAGTTTTTGCCTGATGGGTTCAATAAATTTCTTAATGAACTTTTCTCTTTCCTTTTTCTTTTCTTTTAACTTCTTTGCAATCTCATCATAAATTTTTCTATCGAGATATTTGAATGAAAGATCTTCAAGTTCGGTCTTCACTGAGGACAATCCGAATCTATGTGCCAGCGGGGCGTAGATCTCAACAGTCTCCTGAGCCAGTCTGATCTGTTTTGCGGATGATAAAAATTCAAGTGTTCTTAAATTATGAAGCCTGTCAGCGAACTTGATCAGAATTACTCTGATATCTGAAGTCATGGACAGCAGCATTTTTTTGTAAGATTCCACCTGCTTCATTTCATAATTCTCAAACATGCCTTCGATCTTGGTCGCTCCATTTACTATTTCGGCAATTTCATCACCGAATTCCGCTTTGATATCATTTAATGTAAACTCTGTATCTTCAACAACATCGTGAAGCAATGCTGCGGCTATAGACACTGCATCAAGCGGTATCTCTTTGGCAAGTATCATCGCTACATCATAAGGGTGTGAAATAAACGGTTCGCCTGAAGCTCTTTTAACATTCTTATGAGCTTCATATGCAAACTTAAATGCATTAGTGATCAGCTTATCATTGCTCAGTCCGGCAGGTAAATTCCTTTTGCTGTGATAAAGAAGTTCATCCAGCTTTTTCTTGTATAATGTGTTGAACAAAGCTTAGTTTGTATAGTTTCTAAAGTTGATAAAACTAGTAAAGTTCTAATTTATGTAACTGATAACTCGTAACCAGTAACTTGTAATTTGTAACTTGTAATTCCCAATTTCCGAATGTTTCAAGTACCAAACATCCTATCACCTGCATCCCCAAGTCCCGGAACAATGTAACCTTTACTGTTCAGATTCTCGTCAAGGCTGCAGGTAGTTATACTGAAAAATTTCTTGTCAATTTTACCGAAACGTTTATTGATAGCATTGATCCCTTCCGGAGCAGCAAGCAGTGAAGCGACCTTGATCTTTTTAACTCCCATATTCAAAAGGTATTCAATAGTAAATATCACACTACCGCCTGTTGCCACCATCGGATCCAGAATAATAACGTTTATGTCTTTTTTATCCTTGATTTTCGGAAACCGGAAATAATATTTAACAGGTTTTAATGATTCTTCATCTCTGTATATTCCAATATGACTGGTAATAGCTTCGGGAAAAAGATCAGTAAATCCTTTTGTAAGACCAAGTCCGGCTCTTAATATTGGGAGTAATACAACTTTATCATTGATCCTGCTGCCTGTCATTTTTTTTAATGGAGTAGAAATTGTTTTTGATTCTACAGCGAGATCAGAATAAACATCCGCAGCCAGCAAATAAGAAATTTTATCAAGCGAACTGCGGAATTCAGGCTGGTCAGTATTCTTATCCCGCATTATTGTCAGGTAATGCTGTACTACCGGATGATTTATTATTTTAATATTCTTCATTAAATGGTATATTGTTATTTAGATTAAGGAGCTGCGGAAATATACCACATATCAAAAAGAGTTTCAAAGCATTAGAATTTGATTAATCTGTAGATAAGTTGTTTCTTCTGCTATTTCTGCCTATACGGAGTCTGTTTTCTGAAAATTTAAACAATAATCATAATAATTGGATCATGAAAAAATTTTTCTAACACTTTTTGTTTTAATCTCAGTATTATCAGTTAATAGAGCGTTTTCTCAAACCACTCCGGGAGAAATTTTTCAGAAAGGATTGGAAGCATATTACGGAGCAAGATTTGCTGATGGAATAAAATATTTTGATGACTATATAAAGATCATGCCAAATGAAATAAATGGTTTCAAGTACAGGGGGCTATGCTATCAGGGTAAGAAAGACTTCCAGAGAGCAATTGAAGATTTCAGCAGTGTTATAAGAATGTCTCCGAATAAAGCCGAAGGTTATGTTAATCGCGGAAATACTTATATAATGATGAATAATTTGCCTTCTGCAGAAAGAGATTTTAAAGATGCAGTTAAAAACGAATCTCATAATATAGAAGGTTATATAGGACTCAGCAGAATTAGTATTGCTAAGAATGATTTTAACGGAGCCGAAAAACAACTGAGCTCTGCTATTGCAGTCGATCCCCAAAATGCAAGATTATTTATTGCCCAGGCATATGTAAATTTTCTTGCAGGTGATACAGTGAAAATAATTGATAACTTTGCACAGGCTATGTACTGGGATTCCAGTGTTGTTTTTACGGATCATAACAGAGAATTACTGCAGATCAAAGTAGAAAGCTATAAGAAAGCGCTTAATATAGCAGATCAGAAAATTCAGAAGAATAAGAACAGCTATATGTCATATTTTTCAAGAGGAATGATATATTTTTTTATGAACAATTATAAAAGCGCCAGATCGGATTTCAAAAAAGCTCAGGAGTTATATACCGGAAACGATAAGAAGTTAGAAAATTTGTTTGCGCTTGTTATTAGGAGTGTTGACAGGAACAGTAATAAATGAGAATTATTCAATTACAATCTGTTCTCCGATATCCAGTATTTTCACTCTGTCTTTATACTTAGGCTGCTCTCTGATCAGATCTTCGAGAACGTATCTTGGCTCAAGCGGATCTGATAGTTCTGCAATTGTACCGTAATGGATCGGGATCATTAACTTGGCTTTAGAATCTTCAAGTACCATTAAAGAACCTTTTGCATAAAGATGTCTGTTGGGTTTGTCAATCAATGTACAGTCAGAGCAAGGACCTATCGGCATAAACTCCAGGTCAATTTCATATTTTTCTCCCAGAAATTTATAAAACTTATCATCGTATGCTGTATCTCCCGGAAAGTATACTATCATTCCTTTATATTGAATTATAAATCCGCAGAATCCGTCATATCCCCACAGGAGTCCGTCAAGTCCGTATCTACCGCCCCAGTGATATGCAGCGACACTAGTAATACTTACCCCGTCTATAATTTTGGTCTGTCCTATATATTTCTTTTTTCGGTAATCCGATATGTTTAATGGTTCAAATTTAAAATCAAAATCCGGAAGAAACTCTTTTATCCCGTCAGGAAAAACGAGCTTTGCTTTTGGGAATCTTTCTTCAAGTATCTCAAGACTTCCAAAGTTCACATGGTCGGGATGTGAATGCGAAAGCAGTATAATGTCACATTGTTTGAGATCATTAATGTCTATGCCCGGTTCGATAATTCTCATCTGGACTTCCGCAATATGATCGGTAAGAAATGGATCTGTAATTATTACTTTATCATCCATCTGAAGCAACACTGTTGCATGTCCTATCCATAAAGCTGATAATCTTACTCCGGGTCTTATCGGATCTTTGATCCTGTTTTTTACTTTAGCCGGAGTAGAAAAATTTCTTAATAAATTATCTCCGACATCATAAGCAGTCCTGCATCCGGAGAATAAAAAAATAAGAGTAACAAAAATTGATATTTTAAATAAATTCTTCAATAGTATTTTAAATTGATTGAAATGTTATACCGGCTTTCTGTTGTGAAATTATAATCAACCACTAATCCCAGTATTCCGAACAAAGTGTAAAGTCCTCCCTCAGCTGAGTAATATCCAATGCTTTCGTTTTGTCTGCTTTTTCTGAAGTTGTATTTTCCGGCAACTGAAAATGAAAGATATTCTCCGTATTCAACAGCAGGTATGAAACCTCTTATACCCGTGGCTAAATTGAATCTGTTAAAATCTGAATAATCAAAGGAAGCAGTTGCCCATTCCGGCTGCGCAAACAACTCAATGGACCCGCCATACCTTCTTACAGGATTTACTTTGAAAAACTGTGTCGCAGGAACAAGTTTATTTGAATTAAATGAATAATTTATTGGTGTAATGTGCCATCGGAATCCGAATTGTAATCTTGCATTCTCGTCATTTCTGTCCTGATAGAAAGTCGGGGATGGGATTGTCTGAAACAGCGTCCAGGTTGACCATTCAACAAATTTATTAGTATAGTATCCCTGAGAAAAAGAAATCCCGGGAATCAGAAATGCAATAATTATTAAAACAGATTTAAAAATATTGATCAAGTAAAATAAATTTGTGTGGATTTGTATAAAAAGGAAAAATAATTTTTACAAAATAGAAAAAGATGGTGCTAAATTCAATGTTGAGATGATTGGAAATTATATAGAAGTGAATCAGATATGTTGAATAATTGAATCTAATGAAACCTTTATTTTCTTTACCAGACACCTGCCCCAACTTCAATGATGTAATTAAGATGATCAATGCTTGCAAACCCTTTATTCTTAATTCCAAGTCTTACACCCCAAAACGGACTTATGAAACTAAGAAATTTCAAAGGGGAGTATGTAACATTTCCTCTGACCTTAATGCCTGTCTCAAATGCAAAATCAGTCTGAACATATGTCGTTACACTGTCCTCTCGGTACTTGGTAAATTCTGCGCCTACTGAAAAATAGGGGTCAAGAAATCTTGAAGCCGAAGGTGTATATAAAATATTATAACCAATAGTCCCGAGTTCATAACTCTGATAATAAATTCTGTTAACAAGCCATCCACCTACCAATGGAGCTTCTACATTTTTTACTACAAGCAAAGGAAAGCTCAGTATTACTCCCGGCACTTCATCATATCTGAAAGATACAGCAAAAGAATTTATGGCATTTTCATCTGTGAACCAGTTTATAAAACTATCTTCACTTGACTGAGTAGTTATTTCTATTTTGTCTCCATAATAATATGAAGACATATCATGTTTTAAAATATGGTTGTATGCTTTATCAGGAGATGGCATTGGTCTTAACTGGTAAATGGCATTATCGGGTGAATAAACACTATCAACACTGTTCTTAGCTCTCAACGGACTGTCTTCAGGTAAAGGCGGAAGTACTCTGTACTGAGGAGTTCTAATTTTTGCCATATAGCTTTGAAAAGCAGGGGAAAATAAATTTCCTGATCTTATTACATCTCTCAATCCCCATGCATCGTTTATTCTGACATTTACATCGTATCCGGGTGTGTAATATCCGTCTGCGTTCATATCCGTACAGCTTGCATGTTTTCCTTCCTCTACGGAAATATTAAAAGGAAGAGAAATTTCGTAATCCGGATGATCTATATCAATTTCATATATGTTGTCAAACCAGGAAAGTGCGTGAGCCTTTCCGGTTACTCTTATGAAATATATCTCAATTACCTCCGAACCAAGACTATCTTTGCTTTTATCAACCATAAATTGAAACTGAGCCTGCTCTGTATCATATTTATGACTACCCAAACCTGATTCATATTTGTAAAAATGAGAGTAGCAAATGTAAATAGCTGTTATATCATTTAGATTAAAAACAGAATTTCCCGGATTTGTAAAGTCTTTTATAAATGGCGTAGCTTTTGGATTGTCAACGGTCAGAATATCCGTTACCTGATAATAAACTACTGGAGAATCACATTTGTTTTCGAAAGGAAATGGAGCAGGAATTCTAATATCCTTACTTGTTTTGTTCCGAAGTTCGGGTTCATCGGGAGAGAACCAGAATATGGGTGCGCAGTAAGCAACAAGATCTGAAATTTTCATTTTAGGATCCGCGCCTTTCCATATACGGTAAGTGTTTTTTTTACGTTCAGATATATTAGATTGTGAAAATGCCTTTTCATCAAAAGCCGAAGCGCAAACTATAATTATCAATAATAATATTTTGCAAGTATAGTTTGTCAAAGAATAAAATAATATTATTAAAATTTATTTGAAGTAATACGACCAGTTCAGATTAAATGATGAAAGGTTTATTGTTACGTCCTGAAGTTTGGTCGGAATTCTTACATAGTTAGATTCAAGACCTATTAGAAAATCTCTGCTTCCCGTATAAACCAATTGCAGCATATAATATTGAGTGAGAGCAGTAGAGTATTGTAAAGTAGGAGTATTTGAATTTATTCTTACAGCACCGCCAATTCCGAAAGGTAAACTTGTAGTTAATCCCAGATCATAATTTACTGAACCACCTAAAGAATAAGAAAACTTATTTTCTATTGAGTCTACATTTATGACTTCACCATAACCGCCGTCTATAAAAGCAAGAATGCTCCATTTAGGGGATGGTGCATATGCAAATCTAAGATCAATATTTCCGGTGAGAGAATTATAGTTTTGAGTCAGATTATTACGGTCAAGATCAGTGCTGTCAATAATGTTTTTTATATATTGATAAAGATTTAAAACAGTTGAATTTGAGTTATCTATTTTTATGGAGCTTGAGATCATTGAAGTTTTAAACTCTTTAATTTTAAACAACATTCCTGACTCAAAAGAAGAATTTGCAGTTACACCTGTAGCAAAAATAGTTGCTGTATTTGTTCCAAATCGTCCAATTCCGGAAAAATTAATCCAGATCGAAGCCCAGTCTTTAATTGCATATGAAAACTCAAATGCTCCAGTAGCTAAACCCACGTCTGCGTTCAGTTCCAAAGCATTGTTACCATTGCCGATAAGAGAATCAAATCTTAAAAGTGGGATCTGGGTTTCTAAAGAAGTAGCGAACCCAAGATTACTTGAGATCTTTGATTTGATAAAGGGATTTGGAATCAAAGTATTGGATATAAATTTATGTCCGTTCAGTTTTGGCAGATAAAGTTCAGACTGATCATGTTTCTGAGACATTACTTCATTGTTAATGCAAAAGATGACCAGAAAAGACAGAAATAATTGTTGATAATTTTTTTTCAAACTACTATGAAATTTTAATTTTTAAAATTATTCAATAACATTTTTAACAATATTATAGATTATAGCGGATAAAGTATTCCGGTAATTAAACTGAATCCTTTATTTTTAAAATTAGATAAATAATTATATCCTGATTCTTCTGATGAATATGAATTAACGTCATTTATATTTATAAGTCCCTGTAAGTATCTTAATTCAAAAAAAAGATCAGGTTTTCCAAGGGATACTTTGTATCCTACGTTGAAGTTCCATTGCATATCAAAAGATTTGAACTTGTCTTTTATGTCGGTCTCTCCGCCGGAGAATTCATTTGTAACAATTGAAGAACTTAAAAAGCCGGCGATAAAACCTCCTCCGACATATAAATTTTTATGATAAATCTTGAGATTCAATGGTATGCTGAAATATCCAAGCTGCATTTTGTAAGTCTTGACTGTATCATTAAAAACATTGTTTTCATTCCCAAAATTTATATCACTTCCTGCAGACTGGTAGCCGGGCTGAAGAGATAAATAAACATCGGTAACAATTTTTAAGTCAGCCAGTAGTGAACCATTGATTCCGTATATTGAAGAATAATTTGCATTATCTGGAGCTACTCCGCCGAATGAAGTACTGTTTAATCCGACTGATGCGCCAAGTTTAAATTGAGCTGATGAAGTTCCGGTAAAAGATAAGATGAAAAGTAAAATTAGAAAACCTGTTATGTGTTTTTTATACATTTATAATTAAATTTCTTTAGTGGGCAATATAATCATTCAAAGAATTATAACTAAGTAATAAATTCATACTTTTTAAAAAATCAAAGAAATTTTCTGTAATGCTTGAATTGAAGTTTCTAAATCAGAGTTTTATTTCGGAAATCACCGGAATCAAAAGTATTTTGAGAAGACTAATAACTCATAATAAGTAAAATTCTCAATTCGGTTAACGGGATTATTAAAAATCACCATCACCGCCATTATCCCGATTTTCATTTGAGTTTGACCGTTTTTTCTTACGGGATTTATTTTTGTCTTCCGAACCAAATTTATAAGTAAAAGAAAGCATTCCCATGTTGGACTCTCTTTGTCTGCTGAAATTCTGAGTGTAAGTACTCGTAGTGGAAGTCCCTGCAAATTTTTGCGTATTGAATATATCAGATATCCTTAAATTCACATTTAATTTTTTATCAAAAAAATCCTTTCTTAAAGACAGATCAAAACTACTTACCGGATCAACTTCTCCCTGCGTGGATATGAAACTTCCGGAATAAAAATATGTAAGCTGAATTCCTGCATCAAACGGAAGATTATAATTTGCGAAAGCTCTTCCTGAAAAAGTATTGCTGGAATTATTTCCAATCGTATCAGAGCTTATTTCCTGTGTATAATAACTTATACTTCCGTTTAGACTGAAGCTTTTTGAGAATGCGCCATTTAAAAGAATCTCAGCTCCGTATGAAATTTCTTTGTCTGCATTGATGCTTGTGTTAAGAGAAATATTACTGTCTATCAGAGTACTGTAAGAAGTGATCTTGTCAGTCGTAAGCCGGTAAAAAACCGATGGTATTACAGAGAAAGTTGTAAAGAATTTTACAAAGTTAAGCTCGAATGAATTTATAAATTCAGAATTCAGATCAGGATTTCCTACTCTGTAGAATACCGGACTGATAGTTCTTACTACGGGAGACAGTTCACGGTATCCGGGTCTTCTTACTTTTCTAGAATAACTTAAGGAAACATTTTCTGTCTCGCCAATCTTCTGTGAAAGAGTAATGCTCGGAAAAAGATCAAACTGATCTCTTGAAGTAATAACATTAGAAAATGTCTGGTCAATATCGTACTGCCAGTATTCGCCTCTTATCCCGAGATTATATGTGAAATTTCCGTTATCATTGCCATATATTGCATATGCAGCTCCTAAGTTTTCATTGAATGTAAAAACATCAGTTAGGGAACTGTCGAGATAATAACCTCCTGTACTGTAATTCTGATCATAATAATAATTCCCGGTATTTGTATTTCTAAGATTATATTTTAAACCGGTTTCAAACTTAGTATCTCTGCCAAAAGGCAATGAGTAATCGGTCTGAAGATTTAATTCACCGGTTAGCTCACTACCGTCAATAAGTGAAATTTCCGGAATAGTATTCTCGGGGAAAATATAGTTGGTCTGAATATTATCATTTTCATATTCTTTTTCATATGAATAGCTTGCTTCTCCGGTAAGAGATTCTTTAGGGTCTTTAAAATATTTAAAATAATTCAATCCTAACGAATACCCGTTATCTTTATCCGTACTTTTATTATAGGTGATTGCATTTTCAGTGAGTGTGCCGGATTGATTGTATTCAAACAGATTTTCAGTGTTTCCACGCTTTCTTTCGCCTTCATCAAAGCGGGCTGAGAAATTCAATACATCAGATTTTGACAATTGATATTCAATCTCGCCTCTGAAATTATTCCCAGACATATTAAAATTTCCGTCTGATGTCTGCTGAGTGAAAGCGCTTTCGGTATAAAGAAAATTATTTCTTGTAATCGCAGAGCTGAAATCCATATTTCTTTTCCTGTAATCATAACTGCCTGAGAAATTATACAAATTGTTCTTATAATTAAGATTCAATCCTCCGCCGTATTTGTCACCGGTACCGCTGCTTAAATTCAGCTGACCATTAAAACCGGAATCATCATATTTTTTAAGAACAATATTGATAACCCCTGTCGATCCTTCGGCTTCATATTTTGCAGAAGGGTTTGTGATAACTTCTACTGATGAGATCTGATCAGCCGGCAGATTTTCAAGTATCCTGGAAATGCTGCCAACTACAGGTCTTCCGTTTATGAAAAATTTGATCTGCTGTCCGCCTCTTAAGCTGATTACATCATCGATATCAACTGTTACTGAAGGAATATTTTTCAAAACTTCCAGCGCTGTACCTCCGGTTACATTCATATTCTCCCCGACATTGAATACCTTTTTGTCTCCTTTAAGCTCCATAAAAGGTCTGTCTGTCTGAACTTCTATTTCTTCTGTCTCCGTTCCTGTATTTAAATATATAGTATCGATTACAACTATCTTGTTCTCAGCGTCAGTAATCATCACCGGACGTATATTTCTGTTATAGCCGGTTAGAAATACAGAAAGCGAATATCGTCCTTGCGATACATCTGTGATCTTAAAAAAACCATTAATGTCTGTCTCGGTGCCTTTAAAAAGTGAAGAATCCCGGGCTTTTATGAGTTGTATGGATACGGCTTCCAGAGGTGTTTTGCTTTGTTTATCAAATATATAACCGCTTACTTCGCCGTCATCAAACTGCGGTCCGGAATTCCGGTTGACTTTTTTTTCGGGATCAATCTGTGAAGAGGCTATACTGGATATCAGAAACAGCATTATAAATATATAAGTATTTTTTAGCATAAACTGGAATATTGAATATTGGAATAATAGAAATTAGACAAATTTTTTACCGGAAAGTTTAAAATAAATTTTAAAATACAAATATAAATTCAGGCATTCAGTTGATTTAATTTCAGGATCTAAAAAAAGTTTTATAAAATGTGAAATGTAATTATATCAATCATTCCTTAGAATTGGTAAAGAATTCTTCACAGGTATTGAATAATCAGAGTTGTTTCATTGTATGAAAGTTTTGTAGTTTACTGAGTCCGGAGTAGAAACAATGTAATTTCAATTGATTTTATTTTTTATAAAAGTTAGTTTGATTCAAAAATTAGCAAATTCCCTCAAATAGTTTATAAAAGATTAAATGATTAATTGATTAATGGATCATACCAGAAAAAGAATTTATTATAAAAAAAGAAAGAAAGTAACAGATCAGACCGGAAATCCTGAAGTCAGTACAAAACCTGCCGTTATTCAGAAAAAACATGTCAGAGAAATTCCCGATTCCAATAATGTAGTTAGAAATAATCAGATGATATCTGTGGTCATTCCTTTGTTAAATGAAGAGGATTCACTTGCTGAGCTCAGTCAGGGTCTTGAAAAAGTTTTTGATTTCCTTAAATGTAATTATGAGGTGATCTTTATAGATGACGGAAGCACAGATAATTCGTTTGGGAAGATTAAGGAAATTCACAGAAAGAATACGAAATTCAAATGTATTAAATTCAGAAGAAATTACGGGAAATCAGCAGCTCTGGCAAAAGGTTTCCGGGCAGCAAAGGGTAATATTATCATAACTATGGATGCTGATCTGCAGGATGATCCTGAAGAAATTCCTGAACTGATCGGCGTATTGAATACAGGCTATGATCTTGTATCAGGCTGGAAAAAAATCAGATATGACCCTTTCATTAAAAAACATACATCAAAGCTGTTTAACTATTTTACTTCAAAGCTTTCAGGAATAAAACTTCATGATTTCAACTGCGGACTGAAAGCCTACAAAAAGGATGTCGTGAAATCTTTAAAGATATATGGCGAAATGCACCGATACATTCCGGCGCTTGCTCATCTTTCGGGTTTTAAGGTTACGGAAAAACCAGTTAAACATCATGCAAGAAAATACGGAGTCACAAAGTTCGGCGCAAGCAGATTTGTTAATGGTTTTCTTGATCTGATGACGGTTGTATTTACAAACAAATATACGAAACGTCCTCTGCATTTTTTTGGAAGTCTCGGTATAATCTCATTTATAATGGGATTCGGAATTTCCGCTTATCTCGTGTTTTTAAAAATATTTCAGGATCTTGCATTAAGCGACAGACCATTGTTTCTGATCGGCATATTTCTGATAATAGTCGGAGTTCAGTTCCTGTCTCTTGGTCTTATTGCCGAAATGATCACAAAATCAAGCTATAAGGATGATGATATTTTAATTGAAACGATCCTCTAATGTTGATATAGATTAAGCAATTACGATGTTTTAATCAGAAGTATTTTTTTTTATAATTTTTAATTTTTTTAACTGTTTAAATGTCAAATTCAGAAATAAGTAAAAAAGCTAAGATCGGAAATAATTTAACTATTAAGAGTTTTAGTATAATAGAAGATGATGTAGAGATAGGGGATAATGTTGAGATTGCTTCCAATGTCCTTATCGCAAATGGCGCAAGGATCGCATCGAATGTAAAGATACATCATGGTGCTGCTGTATCTACAAATCCCCAGGATCTGAAATTCGGAGGAGAAGTTACTACTCTTGAGATAGGTGAAGGGACTGTCATCAGGGAATTCACAACACTGAATCGAGCCACAAATCACAGCAAGAGGACTGTCATTGGTAAGAACTGTTTTATAATGGCTTATGCTCATGTTGCTCACGATTGCCGAATTGGTGATAATGTCATAATTGCCAACAGCGTTCAGATGGGAGGACATGTGAGCATTGACGACTTTGCAGTCCTCGGTGGAGGAGTTGTTATTCATCAGTTTTCCAAGATAGGGGAAAGAGTAATGATAGGCGGAGGATTCCGAGTAGTAAAGGATGTGCCACATTATATACTTGCCGGAGGTTATCCGATGAAATATGAAGGGCTGAATGTCATAGGGTTGAAGAGAAAAGGATTCTCGGATGAACAGATCGGAACAATAAAAAAGGCTTACAACGAAATTTACAGATCCGGACTGAATTTTGGTGATGCTGTTAAAAGTATCAGAAACACATTTGAGATGACGCCCGAGATCACTAAGATCGTAGAGTTTATAGAAACAAGTGAAAGAGGCATTCTTCGGGGTTAATTATCATGCAATGAATTTTAATTTTTAAATATACTGTATATAACTTTTAACTTAATTCCTGTTTGAATAAAAATTTAGAAATTAAATTAAAATTAGACAACGCTTCTCAGATTCTTTCGATACGCAATTCATTACAAAATTATTCCCGTTCAGTTGAAAAACAAATCGATATCTATTATAAGGTTAATAAAGGCAGATTAAAATTAAGGATCATCAATGGTAATGAAGGGAATCTTATTCTTTATAGCAGAGCGGAAAAAAATGTTGAAAGAATTTCGCATTATACAATATCCAAAACAAAAGACTTTAAGGAACTTGATTTCATACTGTCACGGCAGTTTGGGATACTTGTAAAAGTTGTAAAAAAAAGAGAGATATTTATTTCTAAAAATATAAGAGTTCATTTGGATAAAGTCGCCGGTCTCGGAAATTATCTTGAGATTGAGATCATATATTCCGATTTGTTAAATGCAAAAAAACAGATGAAAAATCTTGTTAAACTTCTGGATCTGGAAGAAAAAAAGTTCATAAAGAATTCCTATTCAGATTTGCTTAAATTAAAAAAATGAGTTTTATAATCAGCGAACATAGTTATTCATGTTGAAATCTTAAACATTACAATAAATAATCAGCCAAAATAATGTCAGCACAAAGCAAAGAGAACATAAAGCACATCACTACAAAAGTACTTTCTGTAATGAAACAGAAAGGTGAAAAAATAACAATGCTGACAGCATATGATTATCTTACTGCAAAGTTTCTTGATGCTGCCGGGATAGAAGTCATACTGGTTGGAGATTCACTTGGCAATGTTATCCAGGGTCATGAGACAACTCTTCCGGTTACTCTCGAAGAAATGATCTATCATACGAAAATAGTTAAACGGGCAGTTAAGAAAGCCATAGTGGTCGGAGATATGACATTCATGAGTTATCAGGTTGGAGTAAAGGAAGCAATCACAAATTGCGGAAGGATAATGAAGGAATCAGGATGTGATGCCGTGAAAATGGAAGGCGGTGATTATATAGCAGAGACAATAAGGAGAGTTGTCGAGATAGGAATTCCTGTTATGGGACACCTGGGTCTTACACCGCAGTCGATAAATAAATTCGGCAGCTACAAAACCCGCGGCATAGAAAAAGATGAAGCTGATAAAATATATAAAGATTCTTTGCTCCTTCAGAAGGCAGGTTGTTTTGCAATAGTTCTTGAAAAAATACCTGCTGCTCTTGGAACAAAAATCTCCAAAGCTCTCAAAATCCCGACTATCGGGATAGGAGCCGGACCGAATTGCGACGGGCAGGTTCTCGTCACTCATGATATGCTAGGACTTATAGAAGAGTTTAAACCAAGATTTGTCAGAAGATATGCCAATATGGCTGAAGATACCAAGGATGCATTCAAGAAGTATATCAAAGACGTTAAGCAGAATAAGTTTCCTAATCTGAAAGAAAGTTATTAGTGTTAATTTGTAATAGCAGTGAAGTATAAACATTTGATAAAATATGATCTTTTTCACTAAAATATATAATGGATAATTTTAACTTCAGGACGGGATTCGGCTATGATGTACACAGACTATCCAAAGACAGAAAACTAATACTGGGCGGTGTGGAGATAGAATCAGATTTCGGACTCGATGGTCATTCAGATGCTGATGTTCTTTTACACTCTTTATGTGATGCTCTTCTGGGAGCAGCAGGTTTTAAGGATATTGGCAATCAGTTTCCGAATACTGATAACATATATAAAGACATTTCAAGTCTTATCCTTTTAAAGGAATCATTTGAACTTATAAAGAAAGAGGGATGGAAGGTTGGTAATACTGATTCTGTAATCATTCTTGAAGAGCCTAAAATTTATAAACACACTGACCTTATGAAAAAAAATATTTCAGAAATTATAGAGACTGAAAATATTTCTATCAAAGCAACTACATCAGAAGGTATTGGTTTTGTCGGCAGGAAAGAAGGCTGTGCGGCATACTCGAC